>JAHIZT010000074.1 GCA_018814355.1 Candidatus Thermoplasmatota archaeon
CGAAGGGGATTTGAACCCCTGACCTCCTGCTTGCAAAGCAGGCGATCTTCCGCTGATCTATCGGCCCCCGTTGGATGGGAATGGCTCAATGAATATGGCCGTTAAATAGCTTTCCTGCGCTCTTCAAGAGATCGGGTAGCCCTGTTCCACTTCGTAGTACTTCTTCCGGCCGTCTCTGATCAGGAACCCGGACACGATATCCTCCATCTTGTCCACTTCCAATAGGAATGCGTCGTGTCCATAGCTGGTCTCGACCATGTGATATTCGACCGCGAGGCCGTTCGCCTGAATCGCTTCGACGAGTTCCTGGGATTGGTAGGGAGGATAGAGCCAGTCCGATGAGAATGAAAGCACGAGGAACCGGGACTTGCATCCTCTGAATGCGGGCTCAAGTAAATCACAGCCAGGGGCGAGATCGAAAAGATCGATTGCCCTCGTGATATAGAGGTAGGAGTTCGCATCGAACCGTTTCGTGAAGGCGTCGCCCTTGTGTCTGAGATAGCTTTCAATCTCGAAGTGCGGTTCTCTGAAGAAAGACCCGCCGTTCACGCAAACACCTTCCTTGGTCCTCCTCCCAAACTTCCGCCTCAGCGTCTCGTCACTCAAGTAGGTAACATGGCCAACCATCCTCGCGATCGAGAGCCCGTCCACGGGCGCCTCCCACTTATGATAATCGCCCTTGTTCCATCGCGGATCGGCCATGATCGCCTGCCGGCCGATCTCGTTGAACGCGATATTCTGCGCTGACTGCCTCCCGGCGGTGGCAATCGGGATAGCCAGCCTACACCTGTTCGGAAATGATACCGCGAACTGCAACACCTGAAAACCGCCCATCGATCCCCCGGTGGCCGCGAGCAACGTCTCTATCCCAAGATGATCGAGCAGCATTGCTTGGGCATTCACCATGTCCTTGATAGTGATGAGCGTAAAGCTCAGTCCATAGGGCCGGCCGGTCCTTGGGTCGACAGAGCTTGGACCGGTCGAACCTTTGCACCCTCCAATCACGTTTGAGCAGATGACGAAATAGCGGTTCGTGTCGAACATCTTGCCTGGACCAATGGCTAGATCCCACCAACCCGGCTTCTCCTCGCCACGCTTGTGGTATCCAGCGACATGTGCGTCTCCCGACAATGCGTGGAAGACCAGGATGGCATTTGACCTGTCGCCGTTCAGTTCGCCATAGGTCTCATAGGTCAGCGTGATTGAACCTAGCTTCTGGCCCGACTCCAGCACCAGCTCGTCCTGCGGCCCTGAGAATGTGAACTGCTTCGGCTTGACGACACCGACCGAGGCTTCTTTCATCAGAATGCACCCCCAACGAAGCCATCATGCGGTAGCTCAATCACCCCTTCGTTGCCTTCGCGAGCGCCTGGTCGATGTCCTCGATGATGTCGTTCGCAGACTCGAGCCCTACCGACAATCTGACGAAATCTTCAGTGACGCCTGTCGACAGCTGCTCCTCTGGAGTAAGCTGGGAATGGGTCGTAGTGGCGGGATGTATTGCGAGGGACTTCGCATCGCCGACGTTGGCCAGGTGGGATAGAAGCTTCAAATTCTCGATGAATCTCCTGCCGGTCTCTCTCCCGCCCTTAATGCCGAAGCCCAGGATCGCGCCATACAGTCCCCGGTAATGGTACCTCCTCGCAAGCTCGTGCTTCGGATGCGACTTCAGACCGGGGTAGTTCACCCATGTCACTTGGTCGTGCGATTGGAGATGCTCAGCTACCTTGAGCGCATTCTGGCTGTGCCTCTCCATCCTAAGATGCAAAGTCTCGAGACCCTGGAGGAACAGGAATGCATTGAACGGGCTCAGGGCGGGGCCAAGGTCTCTCAGGAGCTGCACCCGGGTCTTGATGATGTACGCCAGCTCTCCGAAGGCCTTGGTGTAGACGATCCCGTGATAAGACGGGTCGGGCTCGGTGAAGTCAGGGAACTTGCCTGACGACCAGTCGAACTTCCCGGAGTCCACGATAACGCCCCCTATGCTGGTCCCGTGACCTCCGATGAACTTGGTGGCAGAATGAATCACGACGTCAGTGCCATGGTACATCGGCCTCAGAAGATACGGCGTGGGAAGGGTGTTGTCGATCACCAAAGGAATCCCATTTTCGTGTGCGATCTCAGAGACTGCGCGAAAGTCCAGTGTGTCCAGCCGTGGATTGCCGACAGATTCGGCAAACAGCGCCCGAGTCTTGTCGGTGATCGCTTTCCTGAAGTTCTCAGGATCTGTCGAATCGACGTATTTCACCTTGATGCCCATCTTTGGGAAGGTGTAAGTGAACAGGTTGTACGTCCCGCCATAGAGGCTCAGCGAGGAGAGTACCTCTTCGCCTGGATGAACCACGTTCAACAGCGCGAGAGTCTCTGCCGCCTGGCCTGAGGAGACTCCAAGAGCTCCAACACCCCCCTCAAGCGCTGCGACTCTCTTCTCGAAGACATCCGTGGTCGGATTCATCATTCTCGTGTAGATGTTTCCAAATTCCCTGAGCGCGAACAGGTTCGCCGCGTGCTCAGCGTCGTTGAAAACATACGACGTCGTCTGATAGATCGGCACTGCTCTCGCATTCGTCGCGGGGTCAGGTGACTGACCGCCGTGAAGCGCGAGAGTCTCGAAGTCCGGCGTCTTTGTTTTTCCCTGCACGAGAATCAACCTCCTCGGTTTGATTAACGGCGTTAACACGCTCTGATACTTAACCTGTGCGCCGCAACAAGTCCGTCGCTTGATGTACATAACTGCCGCGCAACTCGGCGATACACAGGCTGTTCAGAAATTCGACAATGTGCAGAATTAGCACTAAGAAATATTCCCAAATTCGTTCAAGGAGTGCCTAGGACCTCAGAACGATCTCGATGTTGACGCCGTCCGGGACATTTATTCTCATGAGCTGTCTCAGGGCGCGCTCATCCGCATCAAGGTCGATGAGCCTCTTGTGCACGCGCATCTCCCACCGGTCTATAGTGCTCGAGCCGCCGCCGTCCGGGCCCTTCCTGCAGGGAACGACTAGGCGCTTCGTTGGCAGAGGTATCGGACCGGAGATCGCGACGCCAGTCTTCTCGCTGATGGTCTTGATCTGCTTGCAGACCCCGTCGACCTTCTTCGGGTCAGTCCCGCTCAGCGATATCCTTGCCCTCTGCACCATTTCAAAGACCTCAAACATAAAAATCATAAAGGATTTGGATAAGGGGTTTACATCTCCTTCTTCTCGACATCGATGACCATGCCGGCCGCGACCGTCTGGCCCATGTCCCTGATGGCGAACCTTCCCAGCTGCGGGAAATCCTTCGCCTTCTCGATGGCCAGTGGCTTCGTCGGCTGGATCTTCACGATCGCCGCGTCACCGGTCTTCAGGAACTGCGGGTTCTCTTCCTTGACCGTGCCCGTCCTTGGGTCGAGTTTCTTCTGCAGCTCTAGGAACGTGCAAGCGACCTGGGCAGTGTGCAGGTGGAAGACTGGCGTGTATCCGACCGTGATCACGCTCGGGTGGTTCAGGACCATTATCTGGGCTGTGAAGGTCTTCGCGACAGTCGGCGGGTTATCGACCGGGCCGGCCACGTCGCCTCTCTTCACATCGGTCTTGGCCAATCCTCTGACGTTGAACCCCACGTTGTCGCCAGGCACTGCCTGTGTCAGCATCTCGTGGTGCATCTCGATCGACTTCACCTCGCCCACCTTGTTGGCGGGCATGAAGATGATCTTCATATCTGGCTTGAGCACGCCCGTCTCTACCCTGCCGACAGGTACAGTGCCGACGCCGGTGATGGTGTAGACGTCCTGGACTGGAAGCCTGAGGGGCTTGTCGGTCATCTTCGGGGGCTCCTTGAGCGCGTCGAGGGCCTGGAGCAGCGTCGGACCCTTGTACCAGGGCATGTTTGCCGACGGCTTCGCGATGTTGTCGCCCTTGTATCCAGAGCACGGCACGAACGGGATCTCATCGGCCTTGTAACCGACCGTCTTGAGCAGCTCGGTTACGGCCTTCTTGGTATCGTCGTACTTCTTCTGGTCCCAGGTGACTGCATCCATCTTGTTGACATCGATGACGATCTGCTGGACGCCCAAGGTCCTCGCTAGGAAGATGTGCTCCTTGGTCTGGGCCTGCGGGCCCTCAATGGCCGAACAGACGATGACCGCAGCGTCAGCCTGGCTCGTGCCGGTGATCATGTTCTTGACGAAGTCTCTGTGGCCGGGCGCGTCGATGATGGTGAAGTAGAACTTCTGCGTGTTGAACCTCTTGTGAGCCACATCGATGGTGAGACCCCTCTCCCTTTCCTCCTTGAGCCCATCCATGACCCATGCGAACTCGAAAGTCGCCTTTCCCTTCTGCTCAGCCTCCTTCTTGTACTTCTCGATGACGTGGGGCTCGATGTGCCCGGTATCGAGGAGCAGTCGGCCGACAGTGGTCGACTTTCCGTGGTCGACGTGTCCGATGAACACCAAGTTCAAGTGTGGTTTCTCTGCCATTTTAATCGCCTCTATGCGTTCTCTTTGAGCATGATGCTCTTGGTATATTAGCCTTTTTCCCTGCGGAATGGCGGATGGTGGCCTGGCCATCATCCGGCGTAGTACGATGCGTCGTACGGTTCCGGCTTGAGGCCTTTCCTGCCCCTGATCTGAGGCACCGTCTTGTCGGCGACCTCACGAGGCATCTGCTCGAATCCTGAGTTCTCAGTCGACCAGAGCGCGCGGCCGCTCGTGGCGCTCCTGATCGATGCGGCGAATCCGAACATGTCAGCAACCGGGCACTTCCCCTGGACCGTGGTCATGTCCCCCTCTTGCTTCATGTCCTCTATGATACCCCGCCTCTGCTGTATCTCCCTGATCGCGTTGCCCATCATGTCCTCGGGGACGTTGATGAACACCTTCTGGATCGGTTCGTACAACACACGGCCCGCCTGGCACATGGCGCCGTAGATCGCGGACCTGGCAGCGGGTATGACCTGTGCCGGACCCCTGTGAATGCTGTCCTCGTGCAGTTTCGCATCGACGAGCATGACCTTGACTGCCATGCACTTCTCATTCGCCAGCGGACCCTGGTCCATGGCCTCGTCGTAGGCGTCCTTTACGAGATCCATCGTCTCGTGCATGTACTGGATGCCTTTGGTCATATCCAGGAGCATGTTCGTCCCGTGGAACGCCACCACTCCCTTGCCTTCATCCTTGCTGAAGCCAAGTTCCTGGAGCTTCCTGGCGAGTGCCTTCGCGTCCTTGATCTTGCCCTCTGTCTCGATCTCGCCAGACCTTATCGCTTGCACGATGGCCGGGCTGAGCGGCTCCACCTCGATGTAGAACCTGTTGTGCTTGTTCGGGGACTTGCCCTCGAACGGGCCTCCCCTGCCGCCGACGCACTCTCTGAACACGACTATCGGCTGCGAGGTCGTGATCTCCACCTTGTGCTCGTTGACGATTCTGTAGTTGGTGATCTCAAGGTGAAGCTCGCCCATGCCGGACATCAGGTGCTCGCCGGTCTCCTGGTTGATCTCCACCTGTATGGACGGGTCGGCCTTCGCGATGGTCCTCAGCACGTCGACCAGTCTCGGCAGGTCCTTGGTGTGCTTCGCCTCGATCGCGACCGTTACGACTGGATCTGAGTAGTGTACGATCTTCTCGAACGAAGCCATGGCCGGGTCGCTGGACACCGTCGAGCCTGCGATCGCGTCCTTGAGACCGGCTACAGCGACGACATTGCCCGCATCGATCTCATCAACGGGTATCCTGTCAGCGCCGACAGTCAGGGACACCAGCTGCGCCCTGTTCGGGTTCGGCATGCCGCTGATCCAGAGCTCTTGGCCCTTGACGATCTTGCCGCTGTAGAGACGGCCGACGGCCACCTCTCCCGCGTGGGGGTCCACGATGATCTTGGTGACCATGAACGCCACAGGCCCATCTGGGTTGCAGGTCATCATCGACTTCCCGAACGTTGATTCGAGGTCTCCGTGCCAGATGACGGGTATCCTAAGCTTCTGCGCCTCCAGCGGGTCCGGGAGGTGAGTGATGACCATCTCCAGGAGCACCTCGTGAAGGGGCGCCTTCTTGGCCAGCGTCTTCTGGTCCTGATTCTTGCAGAACTCGTAGATCTGCTTGAAATTGATACCCGTCTTCTTCATGTAGGGCACCGTGATGGCCCAGTTGTTGAACGCGGAGCCGAAGACCACGTTGCCGGTATCGACATTCAGAGCCCACTTCTCCCTGAGTTCCGGAGGAAGCAGCTTCCTGATCTTCTCGTTGACCTCGTTCACTATGTTGGACAGGCGCTGCTGCATCTGCTCGGGGGTCACCTGCAGCTCGTTGATCAGCCTGTCGACCTTGTTGATGAAGAGTATCGGGTGCACCTTCTCCTTTATGGCCTGCCTGATGACCGTCTCGGTCTGGGGCATGACTCCCTCGACCGCGCAGCACAGTATCATGACGCCGTCGATGGCCCTCATGGCCCTCGTCACATCGCCGCCGAAATCCACGTGGCCGGGCGTGTCGATGAGGTTGATGAGGTACTCCTGGCCTCTGAAGACATAGACCATTGACGCACTCGCGGCGTTGATGGTGATGCCTCTGGCCTGTTCCTGCTCGTCGAAGTCGAGCAGCAGCTGCTTCCCCGCGAGCTCCTCGGACATCATGCCTGCGCCAGCAATCAGGTTGTCGGAGAGAGTGGTCTTGCCGTGGTCGATGTGTGCCGCTGTCCCGATGTTCCGGATGAACTTCGGCTGTCTCATCAGCGCCTGCGCCTTCTTGATGTTGTCCTCTTTTCTTCCCATACGATCACCATGGGCTCAGCATTCAATCAGATGAAAGGAAACAATGGAGAAGCGGTTTCAAGCCGATCAGCGCGCTGAAGAGGCCACTCTCTCGACCTCTTCCTTCTTCGACACCGAAAAGCTGCTCATGTCGTTCTTGGCCGCCCCAAGTATCTCGTCCGCGAGGCATTCCTCGATCGGCTTCTTGCTCTTGTGCGAGGTCTCCAGTGCTCCATTGCAGATTTACCTGAGGGCAAGATCGACCCTTCGGGCCGGCGCGACATCGACTGCCTTCGGGACGGATATGCCTCCGTACTGCAGCCTCGTGACCTCCTCCCTGGGGGCCACGTTCTGGAGTGCATCCACGAACGCCTGGAGCGGGTTGGTGCTACCCTTCTTCTGGATAATCTCAAACGACCTCTCTACGGCCTTGTAAGCCTTCAGTTTCTTGCCGGTGAAGTTCTCGGTCCTCATCATGCCGTTGATGAGCCTCTCGACGACGCTCATCTTGGCCTTTGCGAACGGCTTGTTCGTGTGCCTCCCGCCCGTGTGCGGGACTGCCACAGGCGAGATATCGATGTACCTGGCCATACCCTGGTCTCTCAGCGTCACACCCGTGACGTCGAACTTGCCGAAGAGCAGGACCGTTCCACCCCGAGATGCGTCCTTCGGGACCTGGACCTCCGCCGCTTTGTGCTCGGGCGGTGCCTGGATCTGAGGTTTTGGCTCAGTCGGTGCTTCGACCTGAGTAGGCGGTGCAGCAGCTGCCTGTGGGGCCGGAGCCGGCTCCTGAGCCTTGCCTTCATCTTGGATCGGATTGCCCTCTTCCATGCGGTTCACCTTACGGGCTTCTCCTTCCTGCCCCTCACGAGCTCGTCGAGGGACACGTTGTTGACTTTGATTACCTTGAACCTCACGCCGGGGAGGTCACCGTATGACCGGCCCATCCTGCCGCCGATGCCTTCGACCAGCACCTCATCATGCTCGTCGATGAAGTTGATTGCGCCATCGCCCACCGCGAAGGCCGTGATCTGCCTCCCGTTCTTGATGAGCTGGATCTTGACGCACTTCCTGATGGCCGAGTTGGGCTGCTTCGCCTCTATGCCCACCTTCTCGAGCACGACGCCTTTGGCCTGCGCTGAGCCTTCAAGGGGATCGGACTTCTCCTTGAGATGGAGCGTCCTGCGCTTGTAATATCTGTCGCTCCACTTGTGCCTCTGTCTGTCAAGGCTCAGCTTCCTGGCAGTGTTAAGACCTCTCGGCAATCGTTCACCTTTTTCAGCGAAGTATGCCCTACAAACAGGTCGACCTATTAAAACTTACGCTTGTACTGTGGAGCAAGCCAGAGGGCCATTTGCGAGGGCATTAGAGCTTGGCGCCACAGTGCTTGCAGAACTTGCTGTCTTGGTCCAAGACCGATTTGCATTTGGAGCAGGTCTTCGCAGTCGCTTTCGATATTGGCTGAGCTGCCGCTTGAGAAACTTGTCCTTGAGCCCAAGTAGGTGCGGGAGGCGAACCGGATGGCGGTTGTGGATTCTTCGGGAAGTTGTAAACGTAGCTCCAGAACTCGGTCATAAGCCTCTGCGCATCGTTCTCGTACTCGATGTAGGATACGGCGCCGACAGCGACCGTGATAGGGAGCACAAGCAATGCGCCGACTACGCCCACGACCGCCCCCTCGTCCGTGAGCTCTGCAGAGAATGTGACATAAACTCCGATGTTGGGCCCATCGTCGACGGCCCAGACATCGACGGACTGTCTCAGCCCCAGCCTAGAGTAGAACTGTCCTCCGCGCAGACTGTAGGGGGACGTGTATGTGATCCCAAACTGCCTGTAGCGCCAGAACCAACCAGCAGCCTGCATCGCCTGTTCCTTGGTGATCCCCGCGAAGCTCCGCCTGTCGTGCTTGGTGAACAGGTTCTTCATCATCGCTCATCCCCGCCTGAAGACAGTTACTCGAATGGTATCGCGGTTCCCCATATTCCCTTTTGCGACGTGGCAATCACGATCGGCCATAGGACTCCCCTCGGACCATTGACGCCGCGATCAGATGCGCCATCCTGATGGGTTCTGGAACTGCGCCTCGTACAGTCGATATCGTCACAAACCGCTCCAGCTCATCCCAATCCGCGCCAAGTCCCGAAGCATAAAGTGGCTTGTGCTCAGTTCGGATTTGTCTTAGCTTCAGCTTGGTGATGAGTTCGAACCTCCTCTCCCAGTCTTCAAAGTGTTTTCTGAGGGCCGTTCTCATCTTGTCGAGGTCGGGTTCGTCCCTAGTAACTGTCAACACGGGGATGCCAAGTGATTTGTGGAGCGATTCGATGTCTACCACGTTGAAGCCTGCCACCGCAATGCCGTCGATCATGATGGCCTTGATCTGGTCTCGGTACCTCGACCTCGATATCATATGGGCAAGCCGTTCCGTCGAGTCGATACCGTCTACCTCGACCTCCGTCTTCATGACGCCTTCGAGGTAGTTGGGCACACGCACCAGGGCTCCCACAACGAGAGCCTTTCTGTCCTTGAACCTAAAAGGGGAATCGTCGATTCCGAGGATCCGAATCTGGTTCTTCATCGGACCATCACGCCAGAGGCAGCGAGCCAGTGATGCGGTCAATCTCATTCTCTGGAGCCGGCCCGATCCCTAAGCAAGTGGTGGTGTTCGGAGGAAGCTCGGTCAGGCCAGCATCCGTTATGAGCACGTGCGGCAGGCCCGCCCGTGCTGCCCTGTCGTTGAGAGTCCTCAGCTCCTCTAGGTCTGCCGCTCGAAGGACGACCTTTCGCTGTCCCTCTTTGTACCATTCCGAGAACCATTTCGTCTTCTTGGCCTTCGCCTCAAGGGCACATGTGACGGCAGCGTGAGCGACCTGTGCCGCCATCTTGCCAACCTTCATGTTGAGGTCGTCCCTGACCACGACGACGAGCTTGAACTCCATGTAGCCCTTCCTCACCGACATCCTTTCCACCTAGGACCCGAGCTTCTTCAGCTCGTCATTGATATCCCCGATCCTCACCCTAACCTGGTCCATTCTCTTGCTGTAGTAAAGCTTCCTCTGAGGATTTGAAGTAGACGACCTGTCCGTGTACAGCCTGAGATCCCCCAACATCTGTTCCCTCTCTATGATCAGCCGCTCGATCCTTCGGCTCTTGGAGAAATCGGTTCCCTTCACCTTGGGGAGTCCGGCTGAGGGCGGGGTCCTGAAAAGAACTGGGTGTATTATGCCTGCTCTTGGATAGGCCCCTCTGTACCAACCAGCTAGAACAAAGATTGCCGTCAACGAAAGAAGTGCCGTCCAGAGAGGGCCAGAAGTGACATACGGGTGCTCCTCAGTGCTCATCGAATTCAGCACAAAGCCTACAAGTATGGCTATAACGACGCTGAGCCCCATGCCGATGGCGGTTCTGTAGATGAAATCGTACTCTGGATCGAGCTCACCCCTTCTGGGGAATAACACGTTGACCAGCGTGTAGCCTGGGACGAAGAAGATGATCGCGATTCCCGCGACCACCTGTAGTATGCTGCTCATCGTGCTCGAGCCACAAGCAGAATCTGGAGCGTATTTAAGCGTTTGCTGGCTCTGTCGCTGATGAAACAATAATTATAGCGCACATGCTACACGGCCCCGCATGTTCGAGTTGAAGGAACGGGACGGGCTCGCAAGGATCTGTGAGCTCACGACGAAACACGGGAAGGTCATCACACCCGTCCTTCTGCCAGTCGTCAATCCCAACTACCTCACGATCACACCAAAGGAGATGCATGAACGATTGGGCGTGCAGATGCTGATCACGAATTCATACATCATAAGAGGGAACGATGAGCTCAGGAGGAAGGCAGAGAGCGAAGGAGTACACAGCCTGCTGGGGTTCCACGGGCCGGTGATGACCGACAGCGGAACGTTCCAGAACCACGTTTATGGCGACGTCAAGGTGGACCACAGAGAGATCGTGAAATTCCAATCCTCGATCGGAGCTGATGTCGGGACAATCCTTGACATTTTCTCGGAACCTGATTTCACAAGAGAAGAGGCTGGGGCCGCCGTGGACGAGACCGTCCGAAGGGGAAAGGACTCGGTCGGCGACAAAGGCCAGATGCTTCTGGCTGGACCAGTCCAGGGAGGACTGTTCCCCGATATCAGAGAACGATGCGCGAGAGAGCTCTCAGCCATCGACTTCGACGTCCACCCCATCGGCGGCGTCGTGCCCCTCCTGGAGAGCTACAGGTTCAAAGACTTGGTCGAAGTCATCATCGCTTCCAAGAAGGGATTGAATCCATCGAGACCCGTGCACCTGTTTGGTGCTGGCCATCCGATGGTCTTCCCAATGGCCGTCCTGCTCGGATGTGACATGTTCGACTCGTCATCATATGCCAAGTACGCTCGAGAGGAACGGCTGATGTATCCCTCTGGCACGAGGTTCCTTAGGGACCTCCACGATCTGGCTTGCCACTGCCCATCGTGTAGCGGGACGAGCGTCGAAGAGCTGAAGAAGATGCCCATTGAGGAGCGGACGAAGAGGATCGCTGAGCACAATCTGAGCGTTTGTCTGAATGAGATCAAGGCCATCAAGAACGCGATCCACGAGGGCTCGATATGGGAGCATGCGGAGATGCGGGCACGAGCGCACCCAGCGCTGCTCGAGGCGCTCATGGCACTCGAGAAGCACAAGAAGTATCTCGAGAGGTTCGAGCCTGCGAGCAGGAAGCGTGCGTTCTTCTACTGTGGTCCTGAGAGCTATGACAGGCCGACGGTCATGCGGTATCAGGAGCGGTACTTCTCAAGATACAGGAAGCCACCAGCAAGAGTCCTCGTGGGTTTTGAGGAGGCCGCAAAGCCCTACTCAAGAACCTACTACAAGGATATCTCAGCGGTGACACGGAGCATCAATGCCGCATTCATCGTCGCTTCATTCTTTGGACCAGTTCCGATTGAGCTCGACGAGTACTACCCCATTGCACAATCGGTGATACCGAAGGAGCCAGATGCCGGGGTCAAAGAGAAGATGCTCAGGACCATGGAGAGGCATGCTCACCAGCACGGGTACCCACTTGCCGTCATGTGGGAAGGGGACGAGACCCTGGAGTTCCTGGAGGAGATGGTTTCGGGTGGTCCGGCGAAGTTCGATCTCGATCTCATGAGGTGCAGAGCGGTTCTGGACATGCAGTTCGGGAGAGGTGCAGGGGACATCCTCGCAGGGAAGAAGGTGCGGATTGTGAAGTCCGAAAGGACAGGCAAGATCAGGAACTTAATCATCGACGATGTCCATGCACTGTCCATGCGAGCTGCAGATGGAAGGTTCACTCTCAAGCTGGAAGGCGGTAAGATGCTGATGAAAGTTCTCCCCTCTCCAAGCATGAGAGTGAAGATCGAGGACGAGCCTGCAGAGTTCGCCGCGAAGGGGAACAACGTGTTCGCAAAGTTCGTAGTCGACTGCGACCCCGAGATACGGCCAGGCGACGATGTGGTCGTCGTCAATACAAAGGACGAACTCGCAGCGGTCGGGAGGGCGCTGATGAACAAGGAAGAGATGTTAGCGTTCAAAAGAGGGGTCGCTGTGCGGGTGAAGGACTCCCCGGATTAGTCCCTCTTGGACACGATCTTCTCGGCTACGCTCGTGCACGACAGGAAATCATCCAGAGTATGCAACAAACTGTTCAGAGACGAAGCCTCGATTTCCGCAAGGATCGCGTTGCCATCCAGCTTCGTCGTGACAAATCCCTGGTTATCTAGCTCGACGGACCTGTGGACGTGCGCTGCCTGGTCTGAAGAGGCGAACTCCAAACGGAGACTGCAACTGACCTTAGGCTCCTTGTCATCGGATGGCATCGTTCCCTGTTCGCGCCGAGCGCTGACAAAATACTTAGAACTTGGCGTTGATGACCCTGTGTCGAGGGAGGAGTGCGTTTTGGACGTCGTCGAGTGCATCGAGAGCAGAACGAGCATTAGGTCATTCAAGCCAGACCCAATCGATGATCTGACCTTGAACGAGGCTCTCAGAGTCGCGAACCTTGCTCCCTCAGCTGGGAACCTGCAGGCGAGGGACTTCGTGGTCGTGAAGAGCATCCATACGAGGAAGGCGCTGTCGGAGGCTGCGTACAACCAAGATTTCGTCAAGTCCGCGCCAGCCGTCATCGTCGTTTGCGCTAACCTCGACAGGATAGGGCACTATGGAGACCGAGGAAGGACCCTTTACTGCATACAAGATGCAGCCGCGGCCGTTCAGAACATGATGCTGTTCCTTCATAGCAAGGGGATCGGGAGCGTTTGGGTCGGCGCGTTCGACGAGGAGAAAGCTGCTGAAGCCCTGGGACTGCCTGAGCACGCGAGGCCCGTGGCCATCGTTCCAATCGGATACCCGGCAGAAACGGGCGTGAGGAGAAGACGACTCCTGCAGAGCCAGATAGTCCACATGGAGAAATGGTGACGCCCTTGGCATGGAAGGTAGATCGGACGATGGCCATATGGGGGATTGCCTTTGGATTCTTGGCAACCATCTCTGGCATGTTACTTCTCGGGGCAGTTGAGGGAGGATTCTTGGCAGAAGGAGTTTTCCTCCTGGTGCTCTCTTGGGTTCTCGTGCTTGTGCTGGTCGCCAAAGTAGTCGCCCTGCTAAGAGGCAAGTAATCCAGATTCCCTAGAGGGCACTTCTATGCGCGATCCGAATGCTTTGGCTAACGTCTCTGCGCTAGGGACTGGCAACGAGACCGTCACGAACTCAGGCATGACGCCCTCATTCAGCCATGTGCACGAGGAGATTCCGCCCTGGAGTTCCACCCGTGTGGTGTCATCTAGGAAGACACCATCTCTCGCATCTCCTATTCATCTTCGCCTCTTCAGGGACTATAGCTCAGCGTACCGCTCGCAGAGCATAAGGCCCAGTATCCCTCTCCCGGGACCAGCACGAAGTCGTTCACGGCCGGTATGACGCTGAGCCAGCTCGAGTACGTCCTTGTGACTGGATTGTATTTTGCCACCGTCGTGATGGCCCCTGGGTTGAACATCGCGGGGATATCACTCGCATGCCTGCTCGTGTTGAGCCCCGCGAAGCCTATGAGCGCCCAGCCGCCACCGGCAGGGACGGTGATGTCCCTAGACTGCGTGGTGTTCGGGATGTATCCGTAGAGAGTGAGAGTCCTCGTCCCAGTCGGTACGTTGATCCAGTAGCCCGTGCTCGGAGCTATGGCGAAGTCGGTCATCGGAATACCTATGATAAGAATCTGATACCCATGTTCGTTCCATCGGACCACCGAGTCACCCGGGTTCAGCGGGAGTGTGCTCGCTTTGTAGCCGTAGCCGATCAGAGGCAACGAAACGAGATTCCAGCCCTGCACGAGGTCTAAGATGAAATGCGACCCACGTACGGTCACATACCAAGAGAAGTCTGTGCTGAACCCCACTTTCGGGGCGGTAACAGTGTCTGTGTAGGTCACGCTCGGGAACCAGTCACCCGCATTCAAGTACGTATAAGTAGCAGACACCGTGGTGTTAGGAGCGCTCTGGTAAATGATGCCAGAGGAGTTGCCGTCCCCGAAGTCGAACGTGACACCCAAGATGTCGCCATCAAGATCAATCGGGGTGGCCCAGAAGGTGACGGGTTGCCCATTCCAGGGATTCACATTTGACACAGTGAAGTTCAAGAGAGTAGGAGCATGGTTGGGAATAGGATACACATGAACCCGGCCAGTGTCTGAGACGTTGTGCGGAGGATTCGTTATGCCGGTCCCGTCATCAGCCCATACAGTGAGCACATAGTTTTGCCGGATCTTGTATGTGTGGCTGCAGGTGGGTGTCGTCGTCACCGACACTTCTCCGTCACCCCAGTCCCATGTGAACTTCAGTGTGTCTCTCGTGTCTGAGTCCGAGGCCGTTACATGGAACACGTATGGCTCCCACCACGGAACGTGGGGCTCGTCAGGCACGATTATCTGCGGCGGGTTATTCAGGATTACCCCAATGTCATCGCAGTAGGTTGCGGGCCGCGGGTCTGTGCCGAGGTGGCCGTCGTCGACGTACATGGTGACGGTATAGGAAGCGGCTCCCGTAGAGAACTTATGCGTTGCGTTCTGACCAGAGGCGGTCCAACCATCTCCGAAATTCCAGGTATAGGTCAACGCATCGTTCTCATCGTCCGTGGCCATGCCACTGAACTGTACAACATCGCCTGTATTTGGATCGGACGGAGCATATGTGAAGCCCAGGTCGTGGGGCACGCTGTTCCCGCTAAAGACCCTCACCCGCGTCTTTGCCCATGTCACGAACTGATCCGCACTGTTCTTTTCTCTCACCATGAAGTAAGCGTCATAGCGTCCCTCGTTGTCGTAGATATGTGTCGCACTTGGATCTGAGGACCAATTCGTCTTGGTTCCGTCCCCGAAATTCCAGCGGAATTCGAGCGGTGAACTGTCAGTAGCAGCAGAGTCGAACACAGTGGTGGTTCCCAGTTCGACTTCATAGGAATCAGGCAGGTAAGTTATCACCGGCGGAGTGTTGTCTGCCGGGTAGATCTGCATGTACAGCCATGGGCACAGCTGGTCGGGAATCAGGGTGTAATGCTGCTCCCAGTTGCCATACGACCCGAGTGCCCAGTGATCCGGACCAAGGTCGCTTGCAGCGTAGAGCTCCTTCCTGTAGGCGACAGCTTGGCAACCAAAGTCCTCGTATGCCATGGCCTGCATCTGGTCGGTTATCACCCTTCGCGCGACTGGATCGACTTCCCGCAGCGAAGCGTAGTACAGGTCATCATAGGTCTGGTTGCTGTAGAATACATCGCTCCAGCTACCAATCGCCTCCGTGGTCAGCAACTTCATGATATCGGTTGACACCTCAGATGTGGACGAGAACCACCAGTCCCAGAGCCATGTGTCATAGTCAGCGGTGTACCACCGAACGTTCATGAACCCGCGAGTCTGCGGATTGTAGTCGTACCATAAGTCGATGCCTCCCTGCGCTGCCCATGTAGCGATTTTCCTCGCACCAATGTCGTACTCAGGTGATACATCGACGGTCCAGAAACGGAACCTCAGTGGGTCCGTGCCCCCGACTTTGCACACTGGATAGACTGTCGACGTCGCGCCTATGGGGTTGCCCATCGTATCGTACCGCCAGCCCGCGTTCCAAAGGTCCTGCCTGGCCTGGGCAGTATTGAACTCGACAGGGTTGGGATAGCTGTAGTGCCACGGGTTGACATCAGGACAAAGCGAGTCGGCAACAGTGCCCAGACCGTTGAGGACATCTTGGACGAAGGCTGTCTTGTCGACCATCATGGCCATCGCTTTCTTGACCACTGGGTCGAGGAGCAGCTGGTTGTTCGTACCTTGTTTGACGGCTGGATATGACGCACGGAGAGCGTCAGTCAGCTGATTCAGGTTGTATTCGTAAACAAAGCCCGAGCTCTGCGCGAATCTCACTCCCGGGAGAGAGCTGTTGAAATGCTCGGGGGATACGAACTCCATGATGTCGATTAGACCGTTCTCATAGTCATAGATCATCGGATGCGGGTCTGTGCCGAGCTCGGTCTTGATTACCAGCTTGTTGACGTGCAGCTGCCAACCTTTCGCCTCGGTCGCGAACCATGTCGGGCTCCTTCCTAGCTCAACCACGCCCGTGTCTGGCATTCCGTCAAGCATGTAGTAGAACGGGCCTGAGCCGATGATCGGCGCGATTACCGGGTTCCCCGTCCTGAAGTTGGCCCAGTTCCAGACCTGGGTAGACCAGACATACTCGGGCAGGATCGGTATGATTGTGAGAGCGCTCAGGAACGGGGCGTATGCAGACGATAGCTGGATGTATAGATCGTACGGGTCGCCTGTGGCGGTCCACATGTTTTGGATGATTGGGTTGCCATTCACAACCGGGAAATAGAATTGCAGGAGACTACCCGATGTGTTCTGAATCAGCCAAAATGTGTACATGACATCGGCGCCAGTCAATGGGTGGTTGGCACCGGGGTCGTTCTTGTCGTAGAACTTGGCCGTGTTGACCAGCTTGAAGTTCCATGTCTTGCTGTCGGGCGAGATTGTGTAAGAGGTCACGAGGTCTCCTATCATCTCTGCATTGACGTCACGAGTGAACAAGAAGCTGTAACATGGCCATATCGTCATCATCTCAGGCCTACTCGCATACGTCAGGGCATCGGTTCTGGTCATCAACGGGTTCAGCGTGTAAATCGAGGTCGTGAACTCAGGCCAGCCTATCGTAAGTACCCTGTCGCCAGCAGCAGCGGTTGCATTGTCTGCGGGACTCACACTCATCTGCTGGTTGCCCAAGTCGAATGAAGGCAGCCCGAGCATAAGCACCGCGAGAAACACGGCCATCACTGCTGTAGTCCTCGTGGCTCTCACTTCAATCCACTGCGTTGCTCATCCTCCCTAGTAGCTCGCTGACCGCATCTGCATGATGCCGGTATTCTGTGAACCGAGCACGAGTGCTGTAGCGATGATGAAATGACAATTCACCCTTTTCCTGGCTCCAATTTCGAGAGACAACCCCCGCCAGAGAATTCCCCCACACTTGAGAAGACCAAGCGACACATCGCTATAAAAGAGTTATCGATGGATGGCCAGCCAGACTGAAAACCTGAACATCACGCCCAATGGCGGGAGAGACGCTGGAAATTCGGACAACGAGTCCGTCCGAGACGATCCCCTAGCTCATGGCTCGCGCACAATTTCGGAAATATGAGAATAGGTAGCCCCGGGAGGATTCGAACCTCCGTCGCAGGCTCCAAAGGCCCGCATGATTGACCGCTACACTACGGGGCTGATGTGGGTTGTGTGTCGACATGGTTCGGGACTGATATTAACGATTTCCTACCCAGATGCACCGGTTGTACGGAGCGAAGCAACTGCGCCGGGCTACCTTCTGGAGACCATGATCACACCTATCATGACAAGCACGCCTCCGATGCCCGCAAGCCAACCGATGCCTTGGCCAAGGATGATCCAGGCGAATAAGATTGTCACTACGGGCTCGAAGAACAGCGTAGCGCCAGTGGAAGAGGCCGTCAACCCTGTCAATGCACGAAACCAGAAGACGTAGCCAATGACGGTGCACAGTACCCCGAGGTACAGGGCCGCGAAGAAGAAGCTTGGCGGGAATACGACTGGCTGGTACAGAAACGCATCAGCAGCGGCGAGCGGGACCAGCATGACCGTTCCCAGGAGCGTTAGATACGCTGTCGAGACGAGCGGATCGTATTTCTTCACTATCTTCTTCCCTTCGACCGTGTAGATCGCCCAAAACACGGCGCACACGACGCCGAATACACCACCCAGGAGAGCCACCCATTCCGAAATGAACGATAGACTGCCACCTGTGATGACCAGATAGGAGCCTGCAGCTGACACCAGCAACCCCGTCTTCTGTCCGGAGTTCATCTTCTCTCCGAGCCGAGAACTGGAAATCAGAAAGATCATGATCGGACACAACATGGTAACCAGGATTGATGTGATGGACGGACCTGCGAACTTCACACCATAGTACTGGAAGAAGTAGTAGACACCGATTCCGATGAACGCGAGAACAAGGAACTTCTTCATGTCGACGCGATCAATGCCTTTGGGCCTCTTCCAGATCAAGTATCCGCCGAAGATCGAAGATGCGACGATGAATCTTGCCATCGCTATGAGCATCGGAGACGCCCCGTCGTCTATCGCCACTTTGACGACCACGAACGAGTTGCCCCAGATGAGGATTGTCAGCGCGAGAATGATGTAGAGCTTCCTTGTCGGAGTCATCCAACATCGACCCCTGAGCTCTGCAGACACATCGGCTTCACTCCAAAGATGTGGGGAGGGTGGTGCCTGCCGCGCTCCGTCAGGATCGCCACTGCATCATCTCCGGTAGACGACCCGTTCTTCTCGAGCGGAACCCCGAACGGGACCTTTGTGAGCTCCCTTGACCTGACTCCGACCTTTCTCGTTTCTCCGCAGTTGAGAGTGCAGCCGTGAGCCTTCATGTGTCCTTTCATCTGGTGCTCCCCATCCACAACGCGTATAATTGTGTTTTCAATGGACCAGTGAGGGCTGAGACAACCTTCTTATGCTCATAGCACGTTTTTGCACCGGATAAGATGTCATCAATGAAGCAGGCGAAGAGGTATACGGCGAGGGTGAATGAACACCAGATCTCCGCTAAGAAGCTGGCCAGGGCCGCGAAGCTTAGGGCGAAGGCGGCGAAGATCAGAGAGCAGGTCGCCAAGCATGATGCCAAGATAAGGAGCCTTCAGAGGAAGATTGCCGATCTGGAGAGGCGCGCAAACCAGATCGCCGGACCGCCTCTCAGATGAGCAGCGGCCAAAAACATATATATACAATGAAGTAGATATTGTCAGACAATCGTCATACGATGGGATGGGATGTTGGATTGAAGCGAAGACTAGCAGTGCCCCTCGCACTCATGAAGCACAAATCGAGAAAGGACGTTAAGAACATCAAGACAAGGATCCTCAAGGACGAGGAAGACCTAGGAGACCTCGATGTCCTTATCAAGCTCGCGGAAAACAGACACCGACTGGACCGTCTGGTGAGCGACATCGAGAGCGACCCTGAGTTCGTTGACACGGACGAGGCGAAGAACGAGCTCGATTACGTGAATGCGTCAATTCAGCTCGGGTTGCTCGAAGTCACGGCCGAGCTCGAGGAGATACCTTCCTCGGATGATCTTTTCGAAGAAGCCGTGGCATGAGCGTGACCTCGACTCCAAACCCCTTCTCTCGGGTCTATTCGTACAAGGCCGACTTGATTTGATATGTTTTCTAGAGCGCACTCCTTAAGCCGTTGACTGCCACTCCCGATACAGAGAGAGCACACTTGAGGAGTCAGTGATCCGAATGAAATCAGTGGATGAAGGCGTTGAGATGGCGGCGAGCTGTTGGGCTGAACAGTACAATTGCGCAGAGTCGGTCTTGAGAGGCGTCTGCCACGCACAGGGAATCGAGCTTTCCGATCAGGGCAAGAGGATGGCAACACCTTTCGGTGGAGGCGTCGGTAGGTCTGAGGACATCTGCGGCGCCCTTGTAGGCGGTGTGCTGGCGATTGGCATCGTCAAGGGACGCACGACTCCCCAAGAAGACAGACTAACAGCATACGACACGGCAGGCCGACTCCACAGGATGTTCGTTGAGCAGTTCGGCTCGACCTCATGCAGAATCCTCAACAAGAGCGATTTCAAGTCGGCGGAACATCGGCCGAGGTGCGGCAGATACGTGGAAGCAGCAACTCGCCTGACGATCCAGATACTGAGGCGTTGACCAGGCCGTCCCGAGCCAGTATGTTCAGGAAACTTCTCATCGGAAACATATATATACAAATCGGCGGATACTTCTCCTAGCTCCAAAGAGGGATGGGATTTGGAGAAAGTCAACAGAATCGAAGAGCCAGCGGTAGAGAGATGGTCCGAGGACGAGTCCGTCGCGGTCGATGCCAAAGACGCAGCCGCGGTCGTAGACTTCCCGTTTTTCAGACTGAGCGGCGGCATGATGAGAGAGAACGCGAAGACCTCGAACCGGATCGACGGGCTTCTGATGAGGATGATGGAGCACCCGTCGCATGGGAGATACCATCCCAACGTCGACAAGAACCTGGATTACCTCTTCACATACCTCCAGCTGGACATGATCGGCATGGTGGCGAACGACGTCTCCGAGATGAACAGGAAGCGTTCCGAAGGAGCTCCACGCCCCGATCCGGCCTCGGGCATCATCTCAGAGGAGTAGTCCGCGCGAGGTTCCGGCCTTCCCAGACAGCTGCTCCGCTCGGAAGTCAAAACGGAAAAGAGGAGTTTGAAAAGGGTTTGGATTGCTCTTACTCTGCATCTACTGCTCTTCGCCTCTGCGCCTGAGACCCACCACAGCGACCAGCGCAATCATGCCCGCGACCGGCACGATCACCATCGGGAACTCCGGTATCAGAATGATGAGTGTGTCAAGCGTCACGTCTATCTGGTTGTACCCGTTCACGTTGTCCGTGACGGCCGACTCGTTCCATCCGGCAAATGCGCCCTTCTGCGCCGTGACATTGAGCATGTCATCCCAAGCATAGCCGAGTATGAACACGGTCATGTCAATGCTATATATTCCTTCGTCGGAGGACGAAGTGGTAAGATACTGTTCCCCCGTTGCCAGTACCGTAATGAGCACATCGCAGCCGAGCAATGGGGTGGTACCGTCAATGTCGTACGTGTACCCGAAGATGGTATGGGGCGGTCCGGGAGCTCGATCCTTTGCCGAGATTATCTGCGATGCCGTTGTCTTGCCTAATGGTACCAGTGCGATCGCAGAGACGATGACAATCGCCACCGCACATACGACGAGGAGCACCGAGACTGTCTTCACATATCTCCTTCTCGCACGTGCCAACCCGCATCTCTTCGATTGCGAGATGACGTCCATGCCGCTCTCGATGGATCCGACCAATCGAGGCGTTTTCATCTTCCTCGAGCTAGGCGCGCCACTCGTATCCATGCCATATTCAAACTTGCCGCTGAAAGCCATATTCGACTCCCCATACGGCATAGGCATTGGTATATTCAATCTTGTCGCTACTATCCAGGCGTCTCCTCATGGGTTATAGGTCAACAAAGAGCAATATCCGCGCAGGGTTACGGTTTCCTGAGACATCCGCTTCGCTAGGACATGAAAACGGAAAAAGAGAAGTTTGAAAGGGGTTTGGGTTGCGCCTCATCTCCTCATGGGTTGTAGGTCAACGTTCCGCTCGCACCGACCAAGATCCAGTATGCCTGTCCCGGGACCAGCAAGAAGTTGTTCACATTCGGTATGATGCTGAGCCAGCTCGTGTAGACCTTTGTGACCGGGTTGTAGGATGCCACCGTCGTGATGCTCCCTGGGACGCTGTACATCGAGGGGACGTCCTTCGCGTGCCTGGTCGTGTTGAGCGACTCGAAGCCTATGATCGCCCAGCCACCGCCCGATGGGACGGTAATCGACCTGGACAACGGGGTAGTGCCCGGGATGCTTCCGTAGAGATCGAGCGTCCTCGTCCCACTTGGCACGTTGATCCAGTAGCCAGTGCTCGGAGCGATGGTGAAGTCGTTCACCGGAACGCCGACTATGTGGCTCTTGTAGGTCTTTGTCGCTGGGTTCCATTCGGACACCGTATCACCTGGGTTCAGCCCGAGCGTGCTCGCCTTGTAGCCGGCACCCAGTAGAGGTACACATACGAAGTTCCAGCCTTGCACGAGGTCGAGGGTGAAGTATGCCGCTTGCTCCACATTCAAGAACATCGGAGACGAGGTCACCGGTGTAGCCTGAAGATCCGACGCCGTGACGTATGCCGTGTAGAATCCCGGGGACTCGTAGGCGTGGGTCGTCGTCAGGGTCTGGCCAACTGTGACCTGCGTCAACGTCGTCGTGTTTCCATCACCGAAGTCGAAGGTGAGGTCCAAGAGGTCGAGGTTCGGGTCCGTGGCCGTTCCCGAGAACGTGAGCACCTGCAGGGTGTACGGAGTCGAGTCGGACACAGTGAAGGCAGTTATCACGGGTGGGTTGTTGCCCGCGGTCGCGACATGGATGAGCCCGGTGTCCGAGACATTGTGTCCCGCGAGGCCAGTCAGGTCATCCGCCCACACACGAAGCGTGTAGTCGCCGTTGCGAGTATATATGTGTGTCATGGTCTTGGTGGTCGTCACGCTGCTGGTCTTGCCGTCGCCCCACACCCATGTGTATCTGAGCGTATCCCTTGTGTCAAGGTCAGCGGCAGTGATGACGAAAGTCGTCAAAAGACCTTTGGACACACTAGGATAGTCTGGAACAGATATGGTCGGAGCCCGGTTTGCAGTGACGGGTACCAACTCTGGGTTGGAGGCCACTGGCCTTGGAACTGTGCCAAGGTGACCGTCGTCAACGTACATCACAACCGTGTATCCGCCCGCGCCAGCAGAGAACTGGTGCGTTATGGTCTGACCATAGCCAGTTTCACCGTCACCGAAGTTCCAGGTGAAGGTCAATGGGTCGCCCTGAGCGTCAGTGGCAGATCCACTGAACAGGACTTGTGTACCTGAGTCCGGATCCAAAGGCAAGTACGTGAAGCTCAGCGAGCTTGGCGCCGTGTTCGATGTATCGATGACCCTCACCTTGGCCGTCCGCGAGGCCATGAAACCGTCCGGGGAGGTGCCCTCCTTGACCATGAAGTAAGCCGTATAGATCCCATCCCTTGGGTACGTCTTAGTCACAGTCGGAGATGTCGACCAGGCACTGAAGTTGCCGTCACCGAAGTTCCAGCGATACAGCAGATCCGCCTGATTGTTGTCAGTCACCGTCGCAGTCATCGTGATCGAGTGGGTCGTATCGCCATCGTAGGTCGTGGTGAAGGAAGTGACCTGTGGCGAAGGGTTGTCCTGCGGATATATCTGCATCCACAACCACGGATAGGCACTGTCCGCCGTTAGCGCGTATTTCTGGGTCCAGTTGCCATAGTTCTGCCAGTTCTCCCCTCCACTCAAGCTGGTGCCCTGTGCAGCGTACATCAGGTCGGCCCAAACCACAGGCCAGCAGCCGCTGTCCAGATAGGCCTTTCTCTGCATATCCGCGAGAATCTCCTTTCGAGCGGCAAAGTCGGTTTCCTGCAATGACGCGTAATAGAGAGCGTCATATTCGGGATCGCTCCAGTAGACATCGCTCCAGCTGCCTATCGCCTCAGTAGCAAGCACCTGCATCACGTCGAGCGAAGGCTCGGAGGTCGGTACGAACCACCAGTTCCACAACCAGGTGTCGTAGTCGGCGTTGTACCACATCACGTTCATGTTGTTCAGGTTGCTCGCTCCCGGATAGTTCAGTACGATCCCTGCCACAGCAGCCCATTGTACTATCTTCTGACTGGCCGTATGGTAGAGCGGATCGGTGTCGGGAGTAGCGTACCTGAACGCCAAGGTCTCTGCAACTACTCCTCCAAGCTGCTTCGACAGCGGGGCGTATGTCAGGAAGTCAGGATTGCCTAAGACGATCTTTGAGTTGTCGAGTCTATACTCCCATCCGGCAGCGTACAGATCCAATCTGGCTTGGCCTGGATTGAAACCTATGGGTATCTCCCCTGGCACGCTTCCGTAATGGTAGTACATCGGCTGGACTGCAGGAATAAGAGAATCCGCCGGGGAGCCTAGGCCTCTAAGGATTGTGGTAGCGATATAATCCTTGTCAATGCACATCTGCAACGCCAGCTTTACGACGGGATCCAGCAGGACCTGGTTGTTGTAGTCCTGAGGTCCTCCGGTGCCGTATAGGAGGCGGTTTGCATCACTGAGCTGGTTCATGTTGAACTCCCACACGTATCCCTGGCTGGATGTCCAGCTTTGGCCAGCAACACCGCTGAGATACTGCTCCGGGGTCATAGCCGTCATCACATCGTTTGTTCCTGCGATGTAGTTCGCTAGGTTGCTGTCCTCTGTTTCCGACCTGAATATGATCTTGTTCGCGTGACTGTCGTAACCCCTTAGGTCTTTCGCAAACCAGGTGGGGCTCTCAACCAGCTCAGCAACTCCGATGGACCTTACAGTCGTTATGTCATCCTGGTTGTAATAGAACATGCCAGATCCAATACAGGGGGCGATCCAATTTGCTACTGGTCCGCTCGCCTTGAAGTTGGCCCACGTTGGAAGCTGGGTCTGCCAGATGTACTTGGGCAGAATCGGGATAGCCGTGAATGCAGTACTCATCGGCCCGAATGGCTCCCTGACCTTGAGCGTCATCTGCGTATTCGAGATCTTGGTCATGCTCTCAATTAGCCCTTGAGTCTGCCCTGGCAGGATCGGGAAGTAGTACTGCATGTTGTTGCCCGCGGTGTTCATCAAGAGATTGTAGGTGAAAATGACATCATCGACGGTCACGGGATTCAGAAGAGTCGGGTTCCTCTTGTCGTAGAACTTCGCCGTGCTCACTATCTCGATATCATAAGTGACTCCGTCGGGTCGCAGGACTATCTTCGTCGCCAAATCAGGTATAACCTTCTGGTCGATGTCGAAGGTCTGCAATGTGCTGTAGCATGGCCATATCAGCATGTACTCGACGCCCATTGTGTAGACAAGCGGGTTGAGCGTCTGTATGGCTTCTGCCAGTTGGGGCACACCAATCCTAATGACTCTGTTGCCAGCAGCTGCTTCTGCTGAACCTACCGCACCCAAAGACACATCGTTCCCGCTCATCTTTATCGTGGGCGCGAATGTCATGGTAACGAGTATCAATACCGTAGCCACAGCTATCCCAGTCGCAATACTATGATGCTTCTCCATTGGATTCATTCCTCCCTTTTTCCCTCTCTCGGACGCCATAGAAGACCTTCTTCAGAGCGGGTATGGAAAAGGCGCCGCAGAAACGAATGCTCCGCAAGATGCCCCTCCCCCTACTGCCGCCTGCAAGTGCCTCATACTGGCGGACCTTCTGTGGAAGAACAGGAAGGTCGAAACGCTATAAGAGACTTTCGCAATGTCAGCCTAATGTAGAACCTCTATGATGAACAAAAAAAGGGCTCCTACTTCATAGAGTCGTATGACAAGGCCCGGAACAGGACCTCATAGTGCCGCCGGCTTGCACCTTCGGCTAGCACGGGTGACCCCACGCTCCGATCCTCCGCCGAGAGGAACGCCTCCATCTCTCACCCATAGCTACCGTACCCCTTTTTGTCGAATCCCTAGACTGTTCCGCGAGGCGCTTTCTCCTTGCCTTGGCATTGATACAGGAGGAGGAGCGGAAAGGTATCACGATCTTCGCGCCCCGGGGTCTCATGTGCGAGGGCCCATGTTGCCGACTTTTCCACCTTTCCAGGATACCGGTGTTCCGTATGTTGACATAGCACACTGATGCGGGGCATGCTCAGGACGAGATTGCGGACGGGAATCGAAAGGACAGGAATTCGCAAACCGAGACAATCTTCAGCGGCGCCTCAGCTTCGGATTCAGGATCTCGTCCAGAGCATAGCCAAGAAGCGTGAACCCCAGGACAACCACCACGATGCAGAGACCAGGGGCGAGTATCCACCAATGCAGACCGACTTGGAAAGCGCTCGAGTCAGCAGCGTAGGAGAGCATGGTGCCCCATGTGACTTCCCCCACTGGCCGCATGTGAAGGAAGCTCAGAGTCGCTTCGGACAATATCGACACCGCAACAGTAAGGATGGTGTTTGCGAATATCAGCGGGAAGGTGTTGGGGAATATATGCTTCCTTATGATATCCATGTCCGAGGAACCGATCGCCCTTGCCCTCTCGACGAACTGACGCTCCTTCACGCTCAGCACCTGCGCCCTGACCATACGAGCCGTGAAGGACCAACCAGTCAGTCCGATGATCAATATGATTCCAGTCAGGTCAATTGAGCCGAGGAGGGCGGCGACAATGATCATGAGAACAAGCCATGGAATCGAAAGCACAACGTCGTTAATACGCATGACGACCTCGTCCTTCCATCCGCCTACATATCCGGAATAGAGACCAACGAGGGCACCGAGAAACGATGCGATCAATGCAGAGAACACGCCGACGATCATAGACGTTCTTGCACCATATAGCAGCTCGCGAAAGATATCGATACCAAAGTTGTCCGTACCGAGCAGATGGCTACTTGATGCCTTCAGGTAGTCATCATACTGACCGGTAGTCTTGACGTCCCCAGCCACCATCGGACCGATGATGGCCATGATACCAAAGAACAGTAGTATGATCACTCCTATGAAGCCCACACGAGTTCTCATGACCTTCTTGCTGATGTCTTTCCACCTGTCGACGACAAGCCTGGTCTTCTCGCGTTCCACTGGAGTGACGAGTGGCGTTCTCCTGATCAACCTCGATCCGAATACATATGCCGGATAGCCCACGACAGCTCCAAGGATTGCTACTCCGATTACTCTCGGCCCATACTTCGCGAGATAGCCCTGAGGCTTCTCCTTCACGTAAACGTAGGACACGTCCCAGTCGGTTCGATTCAGGCTGTCCCTGACGGTAAGATTGACAGTGTAGACTCCAACGCTAATCGCAGCGAACTCCACCTTCATGCCATAGAGCACAGTCCTCTCGGTGACGATCTTGAGGCTCCAAGTGTAGTTGAGGTTGTCAATACCCTCGAAACCGAATGATTGAGACCCGTTCAAGGTCACTTCACTGCCCTTGGTAACGTTCTGATTTGGTCCCGCGTCGGCCACAGGCTCGTCCTGAAACATCGCCGTTCTAGAAACGGAGGAGACAGCGTCTGGATGAGGAGATGCCAATGCAAGAAAAGCAGTGGCGATGACCAGCAACGGCAATCCAGCTGCGAAGAACCTGAAAGCCTTCCTGCGAGCACTAGATCCAATGAACATCTTGTCTTCCCTGCACTAGCTGATTCTGATACGTGGGTCTATGTAGTATAGGAGAATGTCCGCGACGAAGTTGGCCAGCACC
>JAHIZT010000075.1 GCA_018814355.1 Candidatus Thermoplasmatota archaeon
CTTCCGTCGCCTTGGGACGTCGATACCGCCGTGTGGGCCGAAGGGGACCACCGGCTTGAGATCACGGCAACCGATGATGAACTGGTGATCACAACTAACTGGTTCATATTCCATATCGACAGGACCAGTCCCGTCGTCAATATACTGTACCCGACCCCGGGTTCAGCAGTGCCTCGGGGATGGACAATTACTGCAGATGTATCGGACGACCACCTGGACCAAGTGACATACTCTCTTGACAACGGAACGCCTCAGGCTTTAGCGAGCCCGTACGCCATCGATATGACCGGGTGGCTCGTCGGCAACCATGGCGTTGTCATCGAGGCCACAGATCTCGTAGGACACAGTGCCTCGGACGGCACCCATTTCGAGATAGTCGAGAGCACACTAGTATTGAGCCTGGTTAGTCCGAGCAATGGCGCCGTTGTTCATTCCGGAGTGCAGATAAAGTTCTCTGTCCTGTCCCTGGAGACATACACTAGCCGCTGGGCGGAGTACGGAACATGGCATTCGCTCGAGGCCTCGACAACGATCTCCACGTCTGGCTGGATCGAGGGCCCGCATGTCATAACCATCAACTCTACGGATGCCTTCGGCGGCTGGGACCAGATGGAAGCATCTCTCGCGATCGACGATACTAACCCCATCATCTCGCTGACGTCTCCGGCGAACCACTCGTTCGTATCTCCTTCTGACAATTTGTCGATCAGAATCATCGATGAGAACTTCAACAGCGTGACATGGAGCCTCTGGGGTCAGATTCGAACTAGCTCGTCCTTTGATGTTTCGATACCCTTGACCGACAGCCCAGGAGACGGCTATTTCACCGTGTACGTGAGTGCTCTGGACAAGGCCGGGAACGAGAAGGCGGACAGTTTCGTCTTCGCAATGGACTCTTCCGATCCATTCTTGGAAGTTACGGGGCTTGTCGATGGCCACGCTATCCGTTCTGGCCAGGTGCTGACTGTCGATGCCCATGACGTGTTCCTATCCAATGTCAAGTGGTTTTTCGACTCCGGCCAGCAGAATGTTCTGCAGGCTCCATACACCATAGACACTAGCGCTCTCTCATCTGGCTGGCATGCTCTGAAGGTTGTCGCGACGGACTATTCGGGCAGGTGGAACTGGAGCAACAAGAGCTTCTTCATAGACACCGCGCCTCCTATCATCGTAACGGCTTTCCCGATTTCTGTATCTGCAGGTTCCTCGTTCGATCTGTCAGCTAACATAACTGACGACTTCAAGGTGGCACGCGCGGACCTCTACTACGAGCTCAAGGATGGGGGCTTTGGCAGTGTGCCGATGTACGATACTGGCTCGGCCTTCAAGGTCCAGATCGCTACCACAATCTCGACTTGGAACGACATGGTTGTGTACATCCGCGCTTATGACTCTGTCGGGAACTGGGCAGAGAGCGAGCACGTCAAGCTGGTGGTGACCTCGACATCATCGGACGACGAGGTCCCTCCCTCGTCGGGAGACAACCCGAATTCAGGGCTGGGGCAGTTCCCATTTGTCTCATGGCTCACGACTCTTGAAGGAATGATCATAGCTGGGATCCTCATTGGAATGCTGGTCCTTGGGGCTAGCATCTACAGGAGGCACAGGAGATCGTCTGAGGACGCTGGTGTGACGGACAGCTATGTGAGGCCCAGACCTTCAGAGATCGTTGAAGCATCTGTGCGCCGGTCCTCACCCAAGGTTGAGATCACATCATATGCTGCAGCCGCAAGTGCTAGACCGGCCTTTGTGGATTCGAAGCCAATTCCGGCAGCTGTTGCCAACAAGACATCCGAGGTTGCACGGCATTCCGAGGGACGAGCCATGCCATCTCTTCTGGACGCAATCCCCGCTAGGCCAATCAAGGCTGTGGCCAGCGATGGGGAGACACAGGACGATGAGGACTATGGTGCGCTCATCGAACGAGAGCTGATCATGCCTAGCCTCAAGCACTCTGTCTTCTCAGACGATGTGAGGGATCTGACGCTCGATCTCGCCCGCTATGTCGACTACTTGGATGTCCGGACCAAGAGACATTCAGAGAGCCAAAGGAATTCGCTTGTGCACTAGAGGACGCAACCACCTAGTCGGTTGCCTTCGGTTCTTGAGCTTCTGTCACTATGTCTTCCTCTGTCCGGGGCTTCGTCGGTCCTTCGACTCGGTCAAGCCACCTCACTATCAGCATCCAGAAAATGGTGACAAACACCACGAAGACAATGATGCCAATGTAGGCATGGAAGAATGCCAGGGCAGGTGCGCCGTAAGCTGAGCCAATCATAATAGTAATCACCATCCTAAAGATGTTGGAGGCCCAAGTGACTATGAATCCTAGACCTAGTGCCGCGAGGATCCACGGGTCCACCTTCCTGTACCGGACCAGGACAAACGCTAGGAATGCGGAGAAGAAAAGACCGACTGAGTATAGTCCGCTGCATCCTTCGCCTATCCCCAGAAGGATGTGCCGTCCTTCGTATTCGAACGTTATGTAGTTTGAGATACCGTGGCTGCTGGCCTCGAGTTCCGAGCTCACATCTGCCCCAAACATACGCAAAAGGGACACGACTGGAATGGTTATGAAGTAGTATTCGGAATAGGCGTTGATCCTGTAGTACGAATCCCCACTGACGATCGTGTATGTCTTCCATATCACGGCGAACACGATCGTGAGAAACATGAGATACAGGACCACAAAATCCTTCTGCATTGCGTACTTCGACGGCCCTGCATTGTAGAGGACTAGAGAGGTTCCAAACAGCGTCACGACGAAATCTTCAATTCTCAAGTCCGCTTGGCCACTTACGAGGAGTTTCCACCCGGACCAGATTGCTACCAAAAGGAAGCCCGCAAGTGGGATCAGGAGTGCGATATGTTCCTGCGTGATGACCTTGGAGAGCAGGTCCACGAGCATGCCGCTGCCGGGTTCCTTTGCTTCCCTGCGAACGTACGCTAGGGAATAGAGCGCAAGGATGGATCCAGAAGCGATGAAGACAAGTTCCACGGAATATGCCGAGTGCCCCATGTAGTGGTTGTATAGAGCGGCCGCAATCAGGATACAGCCGAGGAGGAGAGGCCATTCCTTCGGGGTTCTCACGATTGCCGCTCAGGCTCTAACCGATATATAATCATTGAGCAGTGCTATTCTTGGGATGTCCGAACAGGCTGATGTTCGCCCAGATCTAGCAGGAGACCGTGCCTATCCTTGCGTCTGTTCTCGAGACTCCGGAATCCTGGCGGTCTCAGGCACTCGCCGAGTCAGTGCAATCGCCCCAACAACGGTGACTATGAGCATGATAGAAATCTCAGTCATAGGGGTTAGTCGCATTGCTGTCGTTGGCGCAAGCAGGCTCATCACTAGGATCACGGCCGGAGCGGAGAACAAACAAATGAGGGCGAATGTGAGCGCGACTATCGCTGGTCTCTTCAACAAGATGACATCCGTGGACTCTCCTTCCTCTGCAGACAATGCCAGCCAGGTGAGCACAAACATCGGGATCGCCAGAGACCCGATCGCAGTGATGATCTGGCCAACTTCGAGAAGGCTTGGAAGATCTATCGCCGATGCAGATGCGGTCGCTGTCAACAACAACCCGACGAGCGCAGAAGGTCTGTAGGTGGACTGCAGACCGAGGAGTATGAGAACAGTGCCCATCGCTTGAGCCAGAACGACCAGGAAGCTGTGCTCGGAGAAGACTGCTAGATCGATCGAGGCGACTACTACTAGGATCAACCGGACTCTTCTGGAGAATGCTATCACGTTCTTCCCCTCCTTATGGCCCTCACGATTCTCGTTGCGGTGTCAGCGGGGCCGATCCTGATGTAGGACACTCCCAATCCTCTGAAGGTCGCCTCGATTCTCAGAGTATCTGATAGGTCACCGTAGAGCCGTTCAACCTCTGGCATGTCCGGCATCCCCTCAGCATTTCGGTACCAGTCATCATATGTGTGAATCACGAGCATCTTGTTGCCCGTGCTCTTGCAGAGTTTCGCCCCTGCGATGACGGCATCGCGTGTCGAGACCAGGTCTGAAATGATTATGAACAGCTGTTCCCGGCCTCTGTTGCGAGCGACTATCTCCTTTATCCCGCCTTCGAGGCCTATCCCTAGCGCGGGGCGTGCCCCCTTTGTCGCAATTCTGTCCAGAGTCGACAGGAACTCCTTTCCCTCGGCCGTGGCCTTGAGCGATGTCTTCTTGGGTTCTGGTGTCTTGTTCGGTTCCCTCTCCTCTGTCCGGACAATCCCTCCTTTGCTCTCCTCCATTGACGAAGGGGCCTCTCTCAGGACCTTGACGATCATCTTGAACTGGTGCCTGCCGAGCGCAGGTGAGGCTTTGTTCAGGACATTGATTTCGTCAAAGAGTGCGACGCCCGCAGGATAGAAGCTGCTGAGAAGGACGTTCGATATCTGCATAGACAGGTCGACTGCGTGGTCGATCTTCGCGACCTTGCTCCTTTTCAGCCGCATGCTCCTGCTGCAATCCACAAATACTATCGTTTGAAGCGACCCCTCTTTTCTGTAGGTCTTGGTCATGAGTTTGTTCAGTTTGGGGAACAACTTCCAGAGGATGTCTCTGGCTCGGTCTCCTGGGACATACTCTCTGATTCCGTCGAATTCGAATTCTCTGAGCACAACCGCAGGGTTTCTTCCCATGCCAGAGAACTCGAGGTGTTCCCTGCCTGCCATTCTGCGCGCAGTGTCAAAGCTTCCTTTCTCGGTATGAACGTTTATTACTGTTGGGTGCTCGATGATCTGCTCCTCGTCAAAGAGTCCCAAGGAGCCGCTACGCGCTATCTTCATCCCAGGTATGATGAGGGGGCCGCGTTTGGTCGGGACTACGGAGTATGACAGCCTCAGAATCGATTTTGGAGGAAGGGCCCTGATTGATCTGTTCGAGCCAGCCGAGAGCTCGCAGTTCTCCGGGAGAATGTCCTCGAATGTCCCTCTCACCGTGATGGGGTCCTTGTTGAGGATCTCGACAGAGATGCTCGTCGGCTCTTGTGCGAAGGAGACCTCCTCGAGCGCTCTCCTTTCGATACGCAGGTCCGTTCGCTGCAGCTCGGAGACGAACCTGAGATATGCGTAGACATAGGCGCTGGCGAACGTCACGCTTAGTACGGTCCATGATAGATTCGAGAACAGGATTCCGGCAAATGCAAACACTATTGTGAACGACAGAATTGCGGTTCCCAGAGAAGTTGAGCGCAAGCCACTCACTCTTTCCTTTCTTCGCCGCTCCTGAACTCACCCTTTGGGACGGCGACTGAGGAAAGTATCGAGTCAGTAATCCCAGAACGGGTCATGCCGCCGAGCTCCGCTTCTGGAGAGAGAAAAAGTCTGTGGTCTATTACCTTGTGAGCCATCGTCTTTGCATCGTCTGGAATGACGTATGTGCGCCCGCCCAGATAGGCATGCGCTTTCGACGTCTGGAGAAGATGTATTGCGCCTCTCGGGCTGAGACCGAGGTCGAGCTCGTCGACCGCTCGAGTCGCTCTTGTGAGGTTCTCGATGTACTCGAGTATGCTCGGATGCGCATGGATATCTACAACTTCGTCTCTCATGGATAGAGCCGCATCTCTTGCGAGCACCATTTTCGGTTCGATCTCGGGTCCACTCTTCATGCGAAGGATGTCGATTTCTTGTTTCTGATCTAGGTAGTCCATGGTGCTCTTGATCATGAATCGGTCAATCTGGGCCTCGGGGAGAGGGTAGACGCCTTCAGTCTCTATGGGGTTGAGCGTGGCAAGCACCATGAACGGGTTCGGAAGATCGAAGGTGTTCCCCTCAATCGTCACCTGGCGCTCCTGCATGGCTTCGAGAAGCGCTGACTGCGTCTTCGGAGGGGCTCTGTTGATCTCGTCTGCGAGGACAAGGTCGGCGAACAATGGGCCTTTCCTGACCTCGAACTCGGTGGACCGCTGGTTGTAGAAATAATGTCCGGTTATGTCCGCTGGTAGGAGGTCCTGCGTGAATTGTATCCTCCTGTACGAGAGGCCGCAGACGGACGCAAAAGCCTTTGCCAGCGTGGTTTTCGCGACCCCGGGGACTCCCTCTATGAGAAGGTGGCCTTGTGTCAATAGGCATATCATGAAATCCTCAATCTGCTCGTGGTAACCCACGACCGTCTTGCCCACTTCTCCCCTAATCGCTCTCAATGACGCCTCGATTTCCTCAGGCGCCCTGATCCTCGTTCCTGGCATTGCCTTGTTACTCCTTGCAGGTTCGTAGCCGACATGCGCGCGCAATCGAAGCCAAATGTGTCTCCGTCGGCCACCGGTTCGAGAATCTCCTCATCGATAATAAGTCTATGCGTCTCGAGGGTTTGCCATACTGGCCGGGTACGTTACCCGTACATACTGTCGATTAGGGAATGGTCAGAATCTCTTAGTTTCTCGAAGAAATCCGCCTCGGCCATCGCGCCGGTAATGTCCATGTTGTCGTTCAATATGATCTTCGGGACGCCCATCACCGAATGTCTGGTCGCCAGGTCTGGGAAGAGCGAAGAATCGATGATCTCGGCGGTGACGTTCTTGGATTCTATGGCCGCCCTGTACGAGTGCCTCGCGACGGTGGGACAGAAATGGCATGTCTGGAGCACGAAGAGTTTGATGTTCGCCCTTCTCCTGACCGTCGAGAGCGCGGTCCTTGCGATCGGGGAGAGAGGTGCCTTGGACGACGAAAGCTCAACTATCGCATCTACCAGAGGAGGTAGCTCGTAGCCGAGAGGGATGCCGTAGTATCTGATCCTGGAGAAATCGTTCTTGACCAAAACCATGCAGGGCCAGTTCTCGATGTGGAGCTGCCTCATCTTCTCGTTCTTGCCTCCATCCGCCGTTTGGATGTCTGCTTTGATTTTCTGGCTGAGACTAGCCATCATGTTTCCGAACTCTTTCAGTTCTTCTGAAACAAAAGTCGCTCCGTCTACGAAAAGCAGGAGCGTCAACTCGTCCTTCATGCTCTGCGCCAACCTGTGCGCGATGCTCTCCCTCTCTGCCGCCGAGAGCATGAGGCCCGTCACATCGCCTCCAGGAGAATGTCACCGTAAGCCTGTATGAAAAACTCCTTGGCCTTCAGCAGCCCCTCCCTTCCAGCTGGAGTCAGCCTGTACACCTTCGTGTTCCTTTCCTTTGACGACTCGATCAACCCCTTCTTTTCCATGTACTTGAGGGTCGGATAGAGCGTCCCAGGGTTCGGTTTGTCCCCCTTCCTTGCGGCTATTTCACCCGCTATCTCCGATCCGTACATCCTCTTCTTGGAAAGCAGGTGCATTATCAGGAAGCTCAGCATGCCTCTCATGTCGCAGCACTTCGGGGCCCTGCAACACTCCACCTCTATGTCGAATCCCTTCTTCTTGCCTGGCATCGCCTGTGGATATCGTTTCCAAGGTACTTAATTTATTGTGTGTACAATATTGTGTGCCCAACACATTCTTATAGGGCGCGATGCATATAGGTTATTGGACATACAATAGTATGGAGTGATGAAAGATATGATGGAACAACTTGCAAGGGCGTTGAGCGCAGAGAAGTTCAATCCTGCGGAACACAAGCGCTGCCCGAGGATCTATTGCAGCATTGAGGGTCGGAGCCGAAAATCGAGAAGATTCGGCAGATCTGATCAAGGCATGTGTGATGATTCAGAGGTGGTACTAGCATGGTGAAGAAGGCGAAGCCCAAGTCCAAGAATACGGGTCACAGGTCAGGCAAGAAGACAGAGGTCCGTGAGGAAGACGTCAGGCGCGCGGTTAGGGATAGGTATTCCAATCTTGCGCTTTCCGGCACTTCATGTTGCGGACCTTCTCCAAGCACGATGTGCAGCTGCGGAAATCTGTATCCAGCAGCTGATGTTATATCATTGCCCGCTGAAGCCGTTGCGGTAAGCGCCGGTTGTGGGAATCCTACCGCGATCGCCGGCCTCAAGCCGGGGATGACAGTGGTCGACCTGGGAAGCGGTGGCGGCATCGATGCGTTCCTCTCTGCCAAGAGGGTGGGTCCTAAGGGCAAGGTTTTCGGTATTGATGCCACTCATGAGATGATATTGCGTGCGCGTAAGACTGCCCATGATAACGGGTACGACAATGTCGAATTCAGGCTCGGCGAGATAGAACATATGCCACTCGACGCTGGGATTGCCGACGTAATCATCAGCAACTGCGTGATCAACCTCTCCCCTGACAAAGGACAGGTCTTCAGAGAAGCGTTCAGAGTGCTCAAGCCTGGCGGAAAACTGGCCGTATCTGACATTGTGCTTCTGAAAGATCTCCCGGAGCAGATGAAGTCCGACCTGGGGGCTTGGTCGGAGTGCGTCAGCGGCGCTATCTCCGAGAAGGAGTACATGAGGGCGATGTCCGATGCGGGATTCGAAAAGATCAGGGTCGAGGAGAGGGCAGTATACACTCATGAACAGCTCTCCGATTACATCAAGGGCTCGGAGTCCGAAGCATACGCGAAGGTTGCAGGGATCGACCTCTCGCAGCTGGTCGCCAGCTATAAGATATCCGCTGTCAAGCCAAGGAAGTAATCCTACTGTCTTCATGGGCCATCTACGGCCCCGTCCTTGACGGAAGCTCATGCAGGCACAGCGATTCCTAGCCAGAAGGTCTGACTCCGTGCCATCATTGTCGAAAGTTTATATAGCGCACCTGGCATAATCGCCTCTATCTCCCAGGCCAGAACATGATCCCGCCTGGGAGGGATATTGGACTGGACGCTCGAGCCTTTTGGCACTGAGTCGTGCACCAAACCAAGACGAGAGAACATATGCCAGCACAGAGATGAGTAGTGTGATAGGACTCCGATCGATAGCAGCTGCTTCCTTGTCCGTCCTCCTGGCTTTCGTCGTCATCATGCCTGTTTCGCCCGTGGGCCCAGCTCTTAGCGGCGTCGTGGCCGCCTCCGGCCCGGGCTTCTGGGGCATTTCTGAGACATTCAGTGGTGTCCTCACAGGCACACACGGGCCTGTATTGTTCGGTGACTTCAACCTGAGCGCTCAATCATCCACGGAATCAGTCGTGCTAGACGGCTGGTTGTTTGTCATGACCAGAGAAGGCATGAGCCTCTTTGGCGATGCAGTCACAGGCACGGTTGCGACCTACACCCCGTCCGGTCCGGCCGAGAGGGGCAACGACTGGAACATATCCGCTGAGATCACTCGGCCGGTCGAAGACTCCGCCTACCTCGCAAACCATATTGAGAATGTCTCAGGGAGGCAGGGACTCACGGTCTATCTGACAAACAGCTCTGGGACGGCCTTGGCTGGCGTGGAGCTTGTGACTGGACATCCGGACAATGAGTCGATCAGGATCTTCAACGCATCAGATTCCTCGTGGACGGTTGTTGCGAGGGACATGCTCCCCGCTCTCACGCACGATTACCCGATGTACGGCGCCAAGCCGGACAGGTACGTTGTGTCCTTTGCGCATGCGAACAATTCTCCAGAAGTCCAGGTGCTTGTGAGGAACTCAGGATCGGGCGTAGTCTACTTGGGCAATCTCACCATTCCGACCATCGAGGGAGCAAATGACCCTAGCCTGAGGTTCGATATCTATGTCCTAGATGGACGGGTGGCAGCGTACTTCGTTGCCAGCGGATGGATAATCGACAACGTGATGTTCAGGTCTCTTGAGTCGCGATACCCCGTCATAGAACCGGTCTACGAGTTCGTGTCAGAGGAGGCTCCGCTCTGGCTCGAGATAAAGGACATAGACGGCAACCGGGTTACGGACGCCGCTGTGTCGATCGAGGGCGAACCGGGATTCTACAACTGGACCTCCGACAGATATGAGATCGGCATCGACAGACAGGTCGACTGGGACATCGGCTTCAACTACACGGTCACAGTGGATGGCGTTGTTGTCAACGACAGGGCGAAGGTCAGCACGACCCCCAGCAATGTCTCGAGGGTGAGCATCCCGAAGTGGTGGAACGGCTGGGACTGGGTCAGCGTGCTAGGGAGGGACGATTCGTACGGCCCCGACACAGCTATCAGCATGTTCCAGGACTTTGATCACCCCAAGACGGCATACATCTTCTCAACTTTCCAAGGAAACTCCACGGAGCTTCTGGCCACGCAGTCCGAGATTGCCATGCACTACCCTCACGATTTTGCAAATTGGGGGCAAAAGTTCTGGGACGAGGCGGTCACCAGCGCTGGTATCTGCCACTCGACATTCGAGGACAGATACTGGTTCGCCAGCAGGTGGGACGACCCCAGATACGTTGGCAAGGGAGACACATACATATCGATCGCCAATCCCGGCAACTCTGCCTCATGGGAACAGATGTTCGCCCACTACCTGAGTGGCACGAGGCTCATGGGTATCAGCTCCCAGTACTACCTTGCCGGCAACAGCTCGCTCATAGGCAGCTATTGGATGTACGCTCCGCTGTTCACGGGCATACCCAGCTGGGCTTCCTGGGACCCGCACTCACGCATGGATATGATGGATATGTGGAGGTCCGTCAACACCGACCACAGCGGGACCCACCAATGGCTCACGGCGTTCAACGCGGCGAACAACGGTGGCGTCCTGCGGGTGTACAACCACGGGATAATCCTGAACGCATCGCTCCTGTACTGGATCGTGGACAACAAGACGAATTCGTCCTACGAAAACTGGAAGGCCACCGACGGAGAGGTGGCCAGCTACATATACGGCAGATTAAGCACCGACATCGACCTCGATAGCCGTTCCACCTCTTCCGTGTGGATGTACGACATCTCCAGGCAGGACCCGACTGCGAGCGGCTACTGGAGGGTACCTGTGACCGTTGCTGTCGACATCACGGACGAGCTGGTAGAGGACATCGAGATTGCGGACTCCTCATGGAACCTCAAGATGTCCACCGGAACGCTTCAAGATCTTGCTGGGAAGAGGATAATGGACGTTGGATACGACATCCGCGGGACGACTCTATACGTGTCGTACTTCTGGAACGCCTCCTCGGAGCTGAAGATAACAGTCCGCCACTTGACGAATCCGAGGATACTCACAGAGCCTGACGCTCGGGCCATCGCATATTCTGAGTATTCGACCAACTTCTCCTCTACCCTCGCAGACTCTGGTTCGTCCTCGTGGATCCTCTCAACCGACGCCCCCTGGCTCTCGATTCAGTGGAGTGGCGATGGGAACTGCCTCATTAGCGGCTTTCCGACCTCCGAGGGCACCTTCACCGCTGAGCTCACGGTCTCCGACGAGAACAGCACAGAAACCGTCACCTGGACGATCACCGTCACCCGTCCGAAGACCATCAGGGGACACGTCCAGGACTCCGGCGGGAACCCTCTCTATGCGTCCAACGTCATAGTTGTGGTCAAGGCTGGCAATCACATCAGAGCGGTCCAGTATGCGATCACGGACAAGTTCGGCTTCTACATGGTCACATTCGACCAGGGTGATTGGAATGCTGGAAACACCATCGAGGTGTCTGCGTCCAACGGCTCTGAAACCGCGACGAACTCCACAGACGCACACAACTACCCCCACCAGGAGATCAACGTGCGCCTCGCGACCGAAGTCCCCGAGTTCGGCCACCCCATCGTGTTTTTGTTGGCCGTGTCATCAGCGATGATCGCCGTGTTCGGTTCTGCTTCATGGAGAAAGCGTCGGTGAGCTAGTTCAGCGCCTTCCCATCAGCGTCTTCTCCGCATCCTTGACGATCTTTGACAGGTCCTTCTCCACATCCCTGTCCAAAGGCATGGGCACGTGCTCCCTAAGGATCTTCTTCACAACATCCTTCGCAACATCTTGAAGCGGTCTCACACCGTCCTTCTTGGCCTTCTCAGCGGTCCTCTTGTCGTAGAGCTGCGAGTTCCTGATCTCTCCCTGCCTAAGGTATTTCATGGTGTGCGGCTGGGCGAGGAAGTTGCCCATGTGGCCGACCTTGTCGATGAGGTCGATGGCCAGTGTGTCGGTGTTGACATCGAACCCGCGCACGGTTCTGAAAACATCGGCGTAAATCTCGTTGTCCACGACAAGCATCTGATAGCTCGCGGCGTTCTCCCACGCCCCACCGATGCCGGACAGGTTGTCTGCCCCCGCCATCGCGGGGATCATTGCCGTCTCCGCGCGCTCTATTCCTGCCTGTATGTCGAGCATGTTGCCGTCCATCGTCACGCCATAGACGTCGGCTATCATCTTGTACTTGTGAGCGATCTGGACAGTGGCCGCGGACGCAAGCGCCATCTCCGGCATGCCCCAGACATTCTTGCCCGTCCGGAGGTCCATCATGCTCAGCCTACCGGAATACTGTATCGGTATCTTCGTGGTAACCGTGTGGACGAGCATGACGCCCGCGAGCAGCTCAGCGTTCTGTTGTGCGAGCCCGCCCGCAATCGTGATGGGTGCCGTCCCGCCGCATATGGGGCATGGGACGAGGTCCACTGATACTCCGTACTCGGCCCCTCTGACAATGACATCTGCAGCATGTGCATCGTAGGTAAGCGGGCTGCTCGGTGAGCCGTAGACATCGAGCAGAGGCCTCTTCCTGAGCTCCTCCAGGCCGCCGGTGACACATGCCCACATCTTCGCTAGAATATCGACGCTTTCGACATTGAGCGCATAACCGGAAATGCACTTGCTCGAGTTCTTCATCATCGCTTCCTGCGTCTTGATCACGAGCAGCTCGGGAGGGACATCGGTCGCGACCACCAGGTTCGAAATGGAGTGGCAGAACTCTAGTGCATCCATCAGCCTGGTGGCGTCCTCGACGTCCTTCAGAGTGGACATCCTCATCTCGCCTGTCTCGAGGTCCATCATGCTCGGGTTGCCACCAAGGGCGTGCGCGTACATGTGCTCGCCATCGAAGTGCATGTCGTTCTTCGGGTCTCTTGCGCAGTTCTTGCCGTAGGGCATGATGTGTTTAATCGCCTCTTCCGTCATGCTCCTAGGGAATGCTAGCACATTCTTCCTCGTCGGGTGCCGTACGGCTCCAGCCTTCAGAAGCCTCTTCTGTGAGTCCTCGCTGTCGAACCTGACGCCGGTCCTTTCCAGGATCTTGAGCGAAGCGTCGTGTATGTCGTCGACCTGGTCGTCAGTTAGGACTTTCAGTCTGAATCTGACCTTGATTCCTTCCATCTTAGTCCGCCTCTTCGGCCCTCACTGAGCATGCTGGCCATGCTGGCCATGCTCGTTCGGGTCTCTTTCTGAAAGGACTATGGCAATCGCTTACAAATACGTGTTGGTCTGGCAAGAACAGCAAACCAAAAGATGCTGGAAACGCTCAACAAAAAGTCTCGTCCGTCCCCCCAAACCCCTTTGAGTCTTTTTCATCTGACAATTCCGCCGGGATTTGAACTCCGGCGACTGGCTGAGAATCAATCAGAAGGGCAGCGGGCTGCCGCAAACCCCTCTCAGTAATCAGGAAAACTGATAAGATAACAATGGCGTTACAGTGCCAAGGCGATTATATGCCCGATGTCCTCTTGTCCGAGAAAGACGAGGCCCCCCAACATGTCGATGTACTTGAATATGGACCGCTGGTCAAAACACTTCCTATTGTCATTCTTGTCGTCTGGCTTGTGCTCTTCCTGTGCATAAGAATCATGACTGACCCTC
>JAHIZT010000076.1 GCA_018814355.1 Candidatus Thermoplasmatota archaeon
ACATCGCCGACATCCACCATCTCCTTGGCAAGCGTGAGCAGCATCTCCGACCTTAGTTCGCCCAAGGTGCTCCGCAGCTCGGGGACAACTTCGAGACAACCCTTGATTGCGACCAGATCCCTCGCGTTCGCGCTTCCGTAGATTACCTTGCCTATCAGCCTCTCAAGGTCCCGGACCTGTTCCAGGGGATCCGCGATATCGTGCCTGGTGACAGTCTTCGAGACCAGCTCCTCGACGGCGTCAAGCCTCTGGTTGATGGCTCGGACATCCATCAGCGGCCCCATCAACCATTTCTTGAGAAGGCGAGCACCCATAGGAGTGAGCGTGCGATCGAGAATGGACACCAACGTGTTCTCTTGGCTCCCGTCACGGACGTTCTTAAGAACCTCGAGGTTTCTCAGAGTGGTCTGGTCGAGGACGAGCTTGTCCGAGGTCGAGAAGAACTTAGGGGCGGAGAGGAAATCGAGGCTTCTCTTCTGTGTCGCCTCGACATAGCGAAGGACGGCTCCCGCGCTGGAGATCGCCAAGGACTTATCCGCGAACCCCAGACCCTCCAGGGTCTGGACCTTGAAGTGCCTCTTGAGCAGAGACTCTGAGGCTTCCTTGATGAATGAGACATCGTCCACTTGAGTGAGAGAAGCCCCGGACACTGTGAACTCGTCCTTGAGCTTCTTCGAGTCGAATCCCGCTTGATGAAGGATCTCCTTGGGAGCTCTCTGCGCGAATTCGGTCAGAACCTTGGTCTCAGCATCCTCGCCTTGGACCTGAGTCGCAACGAACTCACCTGTCGAGATGTCGACGAAGGACATTCCATAGGCGTCTCCGACTTTGGCAATTGACATCAGATAGTTGTTCGCCTTGCTGTCCAGGACGGTGCTCTCGAGCACCGTGCCGGGCGTGACGACTCTCACGACATCCCTATCGACTAGGCCTTTCGCATACCTCGGATCCTCCATCTGCTCGCATATCGCGACCTTGTACCCTTTGTCCACGAGCTTCGGGAGATAGGAGTCGAGCGCGTGCCAAGGGACTCCGCAAAGGGGTATCCTCTCCTTCTTGCCCCGCTCCCGGGAAGTGAGAGTGATCTCGAGCTCCTTGGACCCGATGACGGCGTCCTCGCCGAACATCTCGTAGAAGTCGCCCATGCGGTAGAGCAACAGGCAGTCCTTGTATTGCTCCTTGATGCGGAAATACTGCTCCATCATCGGCGTGGCTGCCCTTGCCAAAGACTTGCTCCCCGTCCGGAAAAGGATGAGGTGTGATATTTCTATTTATGGACAGCGGCCGAAGATGTACTCCAAAGTAGAAACTGGACTACCGAGATCGGATTGGGACGAGGAATCCTCGCGCCACGACGCTCAGAAGAGGGCGGGCCGGTCCTCATAGAAACGCGATGCCTGCGAGCGAGGGATGACATCAGGGATTGGGCTCAGACTCCCAACAGGTGAATGACCGGATCGCGCATCCGAAAGGGGCAATGGCGATGCGGATGGTACAATACGGACGGACCAATCCCGGCTTCGCAACGCATATATATCGGCGTTATATAACATGGTTAAGAGTTGGGCGAGTTGGGCAACCGGGAAACCGGAGATGAAGTGCGCTGACCTCGTTGTTGCCCACGATATCTGACTTGTGTTTCAAGAAGGGGGGAATTGAACGAATCCAAGGAGGAAAGTGATTTCGGTCGTCGCAGTGCTTGCAACGCTCGCATTCATAATGCCGAGCGCGGCCAACGTGGCGTATCCGGACAAGGTACAGGATTGCAGCAAATGCCACGGGCCCGCGCTGGGAACATACTACGAGGACATCATGTCGATAAGCGTGTCCAAGACTGTGCTCCTGCCGGGGGAGATCTATAGCGTGGGCATAGACATTGTCATTCAGACGGGCTTATCCAAGAAGGAAACGGGATACGCGATTGAGGACCTAGGTGCGAGCACATGGCCCGTCTGGCTTGACACCACCGTGGTGCAGAGCCACTACGATCAGGCGATGACGGCTCCGAGCACGCCAGGCAGCTACAGCTACAGAGTCTGGGGCGAGTCAGGACCGGCGACGTCGAACGGGAAGACCGACTACGATGACTACACGATAGCGGTAGAGCAGGCTCCACCGGTGAACAGACCGCCGACCGTCGCTCCACTTGCGAACGTGAGCGGCGCGGCGAGGATTGCGATGAACTTCAGCGCCTCGGCGACCGACCTCGACGGGGACATTCTGACGTACACCTGGAACTTCGGCGATAGCACTGCCCTCGTTGTGGGTAGCTCGGTGTCGCACACATACATCGCTGCTGGTTTGCACACCTTCACGGTATCAGTGGATGACGCCCATGGTCACAACGTCACGGCCTCTGCGAACGCCAACGTAACCGCGCCCTTCATACTCAACCTCGTGACGGGTTGGAACTTCGTGTCTCTACCCCTTGTCGGCTACGGCTACAAGGCGAGCACGCTCGGCCTGAACTCGGGTGACACGGTGGCCCAATGGAACCCAGCGACAGGAATGTATCAGAGCCACATTGTCGGTGTTCCAGTGAACGACTTCACCATCGCTCCGAGCACCGGCTACTGGATCAACGTGCCGAGCGGGACGAGGACGCTCACTCTCTACGGAAGCGTCCCGACTGCCGTGCAGTCTAAGACGATCACCGTCCCGGCGGGTGGCGGCTGGGCGATCATAGGCTTCGAGTCGCTCAACATGACCAGGCATGCGAGGGATATCCCCGCGATGTATAGCGTCGCAGGGAGCATCACGACGGTAGCATCCTACAACCCGGTCACGAAGGCGTACACGAGCTGGCTCAGCGTCATACCGGCCGTGAACAACTTCCTGCTGGTCCCCGGACAGGCATACTGGATCTTGGTCGGTGCGAGCGGAACGCTGACCTATAACCCATGAGAAGTCGAGGATGGACAGCAGCGGGAGGATCGCGGCATCGGTACCGGTGACGCATCTCGCTCAAGAAAGATGAGCCCGACATCGATACCTTCGCAGCCGGGCAAGCGCGTCATGCGAAGACGGTAAGTTGCTGTCCTTTCAAACCTTTTCGTTTTCATTTCGTTCTGGTCGCGACTCAACGTACTCATCGTCCAAGGACAGCTCACATACCCCGCGGCTGGGGCACGATACATTCTTAGCAGACCTTGTCGTTCAGTGGCATATCCGGAGCATAGTGGCCATGCCAGTTGTTAGCAAACTCATCGTGTACACAGACGGAGGGTCGAGGGGAAACCCCGGCCCGGCGGCGATAGCTTATGTGATGTATGATTCAGTGGGCAGCATCATCGAAAAGGATTCCAAAAGCATCGGCAGGCACACCAACAACGAGGCGGAGTATGAAGCGGTGCTCTGGGCAATCGAGAGGATCAGAGAGCGAAGCTGTCTCAGCGTCAAGGTCTTCACAGACAGCGAGTTCGTTGTCAAGCAGGTCAAGGGAATCTATGTCCGAAAAGATCCTCGGATGGCTCAGTACGCGAGGCGAGTGGAGGCCAACTTGAGACTGTTTGACTCCTTCGAGCTGAACCATGTGCCGCGGACCAACCCGAGACAGGCGATGGTCGACTCGATGGTCAACGCCGCTTTGGACGCCAATAGTTGATGAGATATTCCCTCGATGATAGACATGAAGACGCGCTGCAAGAGGAGATAAGTAGCCCCGGGAGGATTCGAACCTCCGTCGCAAGATCTCTCCTTGCGAGAAGCAATCCAGAGTCTCGCATGATTGACCGCTACACTACGGGGCTTCGTCGACGGAAATCGCTATTCCGCTACTGATATTTAAGGGATGAGAGGGGACACCACCTTCATATTCTCATCAGGCTCTCCGGGCATTGGCTGGACATGAACCACAGAGAGAGAGTGGAAGCCTGTCGTGAGGTGTCCGAGAGATTGCTCAGGAGGTATTATCATGACATCATCGCCACGGCGGTCGTGGGATCTGTTGCGCGTGGGGATGATCTTGAGCACTCGGACATAGATTTCCAGGTTTTGGTTAGGAACGGTTCGGTTCTTCAGTCACACTCGTTCATCCTCAACAACTGCCTGTTCTCCATCAATGTGCGGACCGAGGAGGAGTGGAGGAGAGAATTGACAGAAGGTGGCGACCACCTGCCGCTTGCAATCGGTTCACTGATGACCGTGCTGCCGGCCCACGATCCCACAGGGGCGTTCGCACGGCTGAAGAACATCGCTTTGAACGTCCCAAGTGAGGCATGGAGGAATGGAACTCGCGAGGGGGTATCGGGCATCTTCGAGGACTTGGGGAGGGTAAGGAACTTCTACACGAAGCAAGAATGGGACAGCTTCGGGATGATGTCGGCGCTCGTCGTCACTGACATCGCCCTGACATACGCCAACCTCACGCGAAAGGTCCTAAGGACCGAGAAGGAGCTCACGAAGGTCTTCGAGACCGAGGACGGTTCGACGACGGAGGTGGGCCGAGCGTTCAGAATGGCCGCAAGACTGGACCCGGCGGAAGACATCGATGTCATGGAGTCCCTTGAGTTCCTAGAGAACTTCCTGATCAGGGAGGCTATGAAGCAATCTGCAATGCCACAGGTGTACACGTCGGCCCGAAGCTACCACCCACCGTGAAGCGCGGATAATTCTCACTTCTTGATCTGTGATATCGCTTTGATCATCTGCGCGAATACCGCCTCGATCCCGCCGGAGCCGTCTATGTCCACGAGCTTCCCATTCTTCCTATAGTAGTCGACGAGCGGGGCGGTCTGCTCCATGTAGACCTTGAGCCTGTTCCTGACCGTACCATCCTTGTCGTCATCCCTCTGGATGAGCCTCATACCGCACTTCTCGCATTCGCCCTCGTTCATGGGCGGGTTGAACTCGATGTGGTACACAGCAGAGCACTTGGGACAGGTTCTGCGCCCGACGGCGCGCTCGACCAGGAGTTCGAAGTCGACTACGATGTTCAGCACCAGGTCGATGTCCGTCATCTTCTCCAGCTCCTTTGCCTGGCCCATTGTTCTTGGGAAGCCGTCCAGGAGGTAGCCGTTCTTGCAGTCCGGCTTGGCGACTCGCTCTTTTATCAGCTGGACGATGAGGTTGTCGGGTCCGAGCTTGCCCTGGTCGAGGACGGACTTGACCTTGAGACCCAAAGGGGTCTTATCAGCAACGGCCTTCCTGAGCAGGTCTCCGGTAGCGACCTGAGGAATGCCGTACTTCTTCGACAGCTTCTGGGTTTGAGTGCCTTTGCCCGCGCTTGGCGGACCGAATATCACGAGCTTCATGCTATTGCCTGGCTAGACATTGGCCAGGACGTACTTATTCGTTATCGATGGACTTCTGGAGAAGGGCAAGGAGGGCTCTCTCCGTGGGATGCCCGGCAAGAGTATATGTAACGCGAGCTGGACTACTAACTTGAGGAACATAGGATTCTCAGGCGGCGCATCGCAAGTCCCAGCGATTGCATTACCGCACGAAGAGGATGCGAGACGAGATTTCTTATACACCAACCGTCGACACTTTACAGCCAATGGCGTCGTGGCATTGGTCGTCATCAGCTGCGCAGCAATTTCAGGACTGTTTGTGCTACAATCAACTCATTGGTATGTAGGCGTGGCCATCCTTGTGGCCGTCCCCCTGGCGTTCTTCGGCCCGTTCCATCGGAATACCCGCCCCCAGGTGAGAAGGCGGAACTCGAACGATTAGCCACACGCCGGCCCACGAGTCGACTCAGCAGCGAACGTTAGAGAAAATCATTTTATGTGACTGGCGGCATTAGCCACGATTGGTGTGCTAAGATGAGGCGAGGGGTCATAGAGGAACTCGAGAAGATAGTCGGCAAGGACCGCATTTCTACCAAGATCGCCGACCTCTACGTCTATGGGTTCGATGCCTCGATCCACCACAAGAATCCCAATGTCGTGATAAGGCCGGCGAACACGAAGGAGGTCTCCGAGATCGTGAAGCTGGCGAACAAGACCCGCACACCGATCGTCCCTAGGGGCGCTGGCACCGCGATGTGCGGCCACACGGTGCCGCTCAAGGGCGGCATCATGATCGACATGACTCTCATGAACAAGATCAAGGAGGTGAGGGTCGAAGACCTCTACTGCGTCGTCGAGCCCGGAGTCATATACGACAAGCTCAACGCAGTTCTTGCGAAGAAGGGCTTCTGGTTCCCAACGACGCCAGGCAGCGGTGAGGCGTGCACCATCGGGGGCATGGTCGTCACAAACGCCTCCGGCATGAGGGCCATCAAGTACGGCGCCACAAGGGACTACGTTCTGGGCCTGGAGGTCGTCATGCCGACGGGAGATATCATCCACACTGGCACAAGGACCCTGAAGAACTCCTCCGGCTACCAGATCGACAGGCTCATGGTGGGAAGTGAGGGCACTCTTGGCATAGTCACGGAGATCACCCTGAAGCTCGCGTTCAAGCCGAAGGCGTCGGCGATGACTCTCGCCGCATTCAACTCTCTAGAGGACGCGGGCAGATGCGTCTCGAACATCATCGCGAAACCCCTCATGCCCTCCGCGATCGAGCTGATGGACTCCGTATGCATAAAGGCGGTCAACAAATGCATGAACATCGGCCTGCCCGATGTGGCGGCCATATGCATGATAGAAGTGGACGGGCACCCAGTGGCCGTGGAGGACGAGTTGAAGATAGTCGAAGAGATCGCTAGACAGAGCGGAGCCGTCTCGACCGAGGCCTCCAGGGACAAGAAGAGGATCGACTACTGGACCTACGCCAGGAAGTGCATCATGCCGTCCCTCAGCAGGTACGGCGAGAAGTTCGTCTCCGTCGCGCTCGCGGACGACATGTCTGTCCCGATCTCTAAGATACCTGAGGCAGTCGTCGCTTTCCAGAAGATCGCGGAGCAGAACGGGGTCATCATCGGGACCTACGGCCACTCCGCGGACGGAAACTTGCATACGAAGATGCTGGTCGAGCCAGGGAGCGATGACAGCTGGCGGAGGGGCGAGAAGGCCGTGGGCGAGATCTACGACAAGGTCCTCGCGCTCGGCGGGACAGTGACCGGCGAGCACGGAGTCGCGATCACCAAGGCCCCGTACATGCAGAAGGAGCGGGCCGATTCCCTCGAAACGATGAGGAGGATCAAGAAGGCTCTGGACCCGAAGAACATCATGAACCCAGGGAAGATGTTCGACTGGGAGGGCAACATCATCGCGCACCTCAGGTACCCGGCGTTCTGCGAGACCCAGGGCTGCATGCCCTCAAAGGCCTGTGAAACCAAGGTAGAAGAGAAGGCCGGCGGCAACTAGCGCCGCGATGTATATCGGTTTGTTCCACTGCCATATCTTGGACCCGTCGAATGGCATCACAGGTATCATGTTGAACGCCGCCAGGAATGCGTTGAAATAGAGAAGACGGTAAGCGATATCATAGAGAGTCCCAGAGGTGCCAACCGCGCCTGTGATCAGTAACGCAACGCATGCAACAGATACGACGATGTTGGAGCCAGGACCTGCGAGGCTTATCTTGCCATTCTGGCTCCTCGTCACGTTGCCTCTGATCCACACCGCACCAGGGGCCGCGAACAAGAAGCCGAAGAACGCGGTCACAAGCACAAGACCAAGACCCCTGTAATCCGCCCGAAACTCCGCCCAGCACCCGTACCTTCTTGCAGCGATCTTGTGGGACATCTCATGGACGAAGAATCCCGCGACGACAATGACCGCTGCGAATCCGAGGTAATGGAAGAAGCCCTTGCCGTCCGGGGAATAGATAATCCATGAGAACGCGACCGTGAGCACCAAGAGCGCGGCGATGATGTCCCTGATCTCGACGAAACTTGTAGGAGCGGGTCTCTGCATGGTGGCATACTGGCCGTAAGGCGATACAGTGAAACTCGTCGAGTACTGGGGGTCGACTATTGTGTACTTGTCCTTCCGCTTCTTGTACGCCACGCACTAGGATTGGAATGCGATAGTTAAGACTTCTGGGGCTTCTACTTCTGTGGTCCAGGTGGCGCAACTTATTTAGAACCTATCAGCATAGCATCGGAACGTGAACCAACGATTCCATGGCGCGCCCCACGTCCTCCACTGGTGCAACAGCTGTAATGTACCATTGCTCGGGATGACCTGTGGCAGGTGCGGCCAGAACGGACATCCTCTGGAGCTCTCTCCGCCAGGCGATGTCAGGCTGGCCCTTGAGGGCACGAAGAAGAGGCTCAGATACCTGTTCCTCAGGCAGTTCGGTGTCCAGCAACTGATTCCGGAAATCGTGGTTCTGAACAAGACCTCCGGAGAGGACCGCGCAGATGAGGTCATCATCGACGGGAGGAGGATCGCCCTCCTGACCTATGACCTCGAGAAGAAAGACTACGCGCTCACTTTACGTATCGATGGCGCGCGCATGCTCGTGCGCCTGTACCCGAAGAAACTGATAACGCTCAAGAAGGCAGAGGGGCACATGAAAGGCAACTACCTGCCGCCCGAGACGATCGCCTCCTTAGATACCGGCATAAGAGGGGGGGACGAGGTGGTCCTTGAGATGGGCAAGTTCATAGGATGCGGCTCGGCAAAGATGAACGCCGGCGAGCTGAGGAACTCGCCCAAGGGGGTCAAGGTCAGGGATTTCTCCCAGGCAGGCACTCTAGGACCTGGCAGGAAGGCCTGGACGAGAGATCTGATCAAAGCCAACACGCCACACCTGGTCGCTAGAAAGGCGAAGGCTGAGCATGAGCTGAAGGACCTCCTCGCCGCGAACAAGCTCCCTGTAACAATCTCGTTCAGCGGAGGAAAGGACAGTCTCGTCGTTCTCGACCTGCTGTCCTCGGTGACCAAGGATTTCACGGCCATTTTCATCGACACAGGGCTAGAGCATCCGCGGACCAAGGAATATGTGGAGAAATTGGTGAAGGAGAAAGGCTTCAGGCTGCTCACGGCCCCGGCAGGGGATGCGTTCGACGACAACTTCCCCGCGTTCGGCCCGCCCGCAAAGGATTTCCGCTGGTGCTGCAAGGTGTGCAAGCTCGCGCCCGCGTCCAAGATAATCGAGGAGAAGTTCCCGCAAGGGACTCTGACGGTCGAAGGGAATAGAAGGCTCGAGTCGTTCTCCAGGGCCTACACCGAACTCGTCCATGAGAACCCGTTCGTGCCTGGCCAGGTCATAGTCAACCCCATAAGAGATTGGACCGCACTCGACATCTGGCTGTACATCATCTGGAGAGAGCTTCCGTACAACCCGCTCTACGACGAGGACATAGAGAGAGTGGGCTGTTGGATGTGCCCATCATCGCTCGCAAGCGAGTGCGCGGAGATATCTCGCATGAGCCCTGATCTCGCCAAGGCTTGGGAAATGAAGCTCCATGCTTGGGCTAGCGAGAACAAGCTGCCCAGGGAGTTCGTGGAGTACGGTTTCTGGCGTTGGAAGCAGCTTCCACCAAAGATGCGCGCCCTCGCCGAGAGGCTGAAGATCGAAGCGAAGCCTAAGAGGGCGGACACATTGGCGATCCATGTCATCAAAGGTATCAGTCCATGCGCGGCGGGAGGATACTCCATCGAGGCCGTTCTCAACATGCCCCAGACACAAGGTCTGAAACAGGTCGCCGAACTCCTGAAGACCGTAGGAGATGTCGATCTAGTCGAGGATTTCGGTGTGGCGATGGTTGGGAGCGACAAGGCCGATGCGAAGGTGTTCTCCGGAGGCCAGGTCTCGGCCGTCAGTGCGACGCCAAAGGACGCTTCCGAATATTTCGACCGGGTTGCCAGAGCCGTCCTCAGAGCCCACATGTGCACCAGATGCGGCATATGCGTGAGGGCCTGCCCTACTGGTGCGATAAGATTAGATGAAGTGATAACCGTGGATGAGCGCAAGTGCGATCAGTGCGGCAAGTGCGCTGAGAGCTGCGTTGTTGCTCACTACTTCGACAAGCTGGCCGGAGAAGTATCTGCGGGAGAGGCGCTTCAGAACAGGAAGAAGCGCTGATTACTTGCCCTCTTCCTTGAGGGACTTGGCGAGCTTGAGGGTTTCGTCTCGAGCCTTCTTCAGGCCCTTCTTGCCCTCATGCCAGACGGTTCTCATCACCGGAGCGGCCTCCTTTACGACCTTCTCAGTGACCTCGATGCCTGTCACGACGACCGTGCCCGTGGCTCTGGCGACCGTATCCACACTCTTGTTGACTACGCTCTTGCTCGGGCCGTGGCCGCACACGGGGCAGACCTCGGCTTTGCCCATCGGCTTTCCGCATCTGGAGCATTTGGCCATATTCTATTCCTCGGCGGGGACTAGCAGTCGCCGGCGATATATATCTATCACCAGACAGGCTTATTAATGTAGCATGGTTACGAGCAGGTTGGCATGGTAGACTTCATTCAGCTCGCAAGCGCAGTGGCGGGGTTCGGGCCCGCCATGACACTGCTCTACTTCACCCTCAGAGACTACACGTTTCCCAAGGTCGAGAAGCCGTTCTTCGACGACAAGAAGCTGTTCGCGTTCTTCGCGCTCGGCGTCGTCCTTGGCATGATCATATTCGCGTTCGAAAGCTGGGGCCGAACCATATCCTCGGCCGAGACTGTCCTGGCGCTCATCATGGGTTTCGCTGTTATGGAGGAGCTGTTGAAGCTCGTAATATTGAACTTCCCGAGGTTCCAGAGAAAGATCGACACTGCGTTCTACGGGCTGTCGATGGGGCTCGGCATCTCATCGACGCTGACTTTCGCGACGGTCTATGTGTTCATCCTCGAAGTCGATAACGTCCAGGCGTTGGACGTTGCTGCCATCTTCTTTCTCGGCTTCCTGTTCGTCCTCCTGCACGGGTCAACTACCGCTCTGATCGGCGTTGGGGTTGCGAGGGGTGACGTCAAGGGATATTTCATGGAGGCTTTGGTGATCCACATCCTGTTCGCCCTTCTGTACGAATCGTTCTTCGTGGTCGAGGTGTTCCAGCCACCACTGAACATGTTCGGCCTCATGGGCGCAGCAGCGATAGTCGTCTGGGGCTACCAGAAGATTCACAGGCTCTCGCTGCCTGTCCTAGTACAGGACGCCAAACGGCTCATGCAAAAGAGGAATTGAGCTGGAGCTCAGACAGACCTGTACTTGCCATCACCCGTTTCGTAGATGAGGTTGTGTTCCTTCAACCTGGCTATCATGTCCTCGGGCGAGTCCTTCCCTACGATGGCGGCGACCTTTTTCATATCCTCGAAATTGAACTCGACCTTCAAGGTTGTGAGTTCGCGTGCGACCACCCTCATCCTCTCGAGCGGGTCCTTGATCGGCTTCGCGCGCTCGGAGATCACGAAGTACGGGTCCTTCTTCTTGCCTTTCTTCTCGACCACGAGGTGTTCTCCGCCTTGCAGGGAAGCGTTGACCATTGCGACTGAATCAGCGAGCTCCATCGGAGAATCAGTTTGAAACATCAACTTCACAGAGGACATCTTGATCTCGCGTCCGCACTGGCATGTGGTTGTCTTCCTGTTCGCCTCAACGCCCTTCGACATGCCGCACTTCGGACAGACGATCACGCCGTACTTCACGTCCAGCACTCCATGATCAGAATGACCGCATCTCCTTCTCGAGCATCTTCAAGTCGGGTTCGGACAGGGTGAGCGGACTCATCGAGGCGAGCAACGTCGAATCCGTGACCGCGACCTTGTCGTTGATATGCTGAAGCAGCTTCAGCACCTTGGCGAAGCCGTTCTGAGATACCAGGTATTCCATCCCCGTGAACAACACCATGCAGCCTTTGTTCTCGGACACGAACGTCTTGATGTCAGAATAGAGGAGCGCTATGTTGGACGGGTCCCTTGCGTAACTCTTCTCTTGGTCCATCGAGAGCCATAGGAATGGCACCCCTTTCAGGTCGTGCCTGTCCTTGACCTTCTCAGGATACTCCCTAGTGACGCACAGGCAAGGCACCCCGTGCTTGCAGGCATCTACGAATATGTCGAAAGCCTGGTCGGGGATCTCCTCCTTGATCAGATAAGAGCATCCGCTCTCGAGGCTGTACTTCCTGAGCGCTTCAGTCTCCTGGACCTTCGAGGGCCTGAGGTCATCCACGACCTCGTAGACCTGCATGACGCACTGAATGTACCCTTGGCTGGCGCACTCGACCTCGTCGACCTCGAACCTCTTCCCTGTCAATTGGGACACTATGCCGGAGAGATAGCCTCGGCCGAAATCGCATGTGTTCCCCTCCTTCGATTCGACCGACTCCTCAAGGTTGACGATGATCTCACTCTCCTCCATGGACTGTATGCTCAGCCGGCTGAGGCCGGCCTCCATCCATATGGGTTCGATGATGGCTTTGACCTCGGAGAGATCCGAGCATGAGAGACCGAAGCTCTCGACCAGTGCCCTCCCACAGCGCTGTCCATAACGGTAGAGCATGTGTCTCGCGCGCTGGTCCCCCTCGACGATCTCCAGCTCCTCCCTGAGGTGTGCGAGGGCGATGCCTGGCATCACGAAGAATGGCAACGAACGCATCTCACACGGCCTCCATCAACTTCTTCCCCATTTCGGAGAACGCGACCTCCACATTGAGACCCGTCTTCGCACTCGTCTCCAAGACCTGGCAACCGAGCGAGCTGCCGACGGCCTCGAGATCAGATAGAGTGAACTTCTTCTCGAGGTCGGCTTTGTTGCCGAGGATTATGACTGGCATGTTGCCCACCACCGACCTGAAGCTCTCGAGCCACAACTTGAGATTCTTCATGGTGTCTGGGCGCGTGAAGTCGCAAACGGCCAAGGCGCCCGCAGCGCCCCGATAGTACGCGGCATGAAGGGCCTCCTGAGTCTTCTGACCGAGTATGTCCCAGATCATGATATCGATCTCAGCGTCGCCCGTCTTGACGGTCTTCTTGGACACCTTCGTGCCGAAGGACATGAGGTACTTATCGTCGAAGACGTCGAACACGTACCTCCTCACCATGCTCGTCTTTCCGACAGCGCCGTCGCCGAGGAGGCACAGTTTGATGATGTATTTTCCGGAGGGCATTCAGAACCGGAGGAAAATGCGCGGATTGCTATTTAACGATTCATAGACCGAGGATGATGCCCGAAAACAAGTGGGTCAGTGCTTAGAGCAGCATGTGAAATCGAACGCCTGATCTGCAGTTGCACACTGCTGCGGAATCGAAAGGGACAATCGACTCTGTCCTGATTAGAGCCGAGGAGGGAAGGCTGATGCGAAGAATCATCGCGCGAGACCAGCCGCTAGCCGCTGTTGGAATATACCCCGTTCTCGATATGGCTTTGTGTAATCCCAAGGCTATGTTCAAGGCGGCCATGGCCTTCTCCGGCATCGGACTCGGAGGAAGAGTATCAAGATGAGCAGCATCAACGAAGGAAAGGCGAAGAGGGCGACAAGAGCACTCGAAGGAGCGGGCGACACCATCCACACGCACAAGCTCCGGAAGGAGTTCGATGCCCTCGTCGCTGTGGACGACCTCGACCTCAAGGTAGGCCACGGGCTCCTCTACGGCATGATCGGCCCCAACGGTTCTGGCAAGACGACAGCCATCAAGATGCTCGTGGGCCTGCTGAGGCCCACGGCGGGGAAAGCGTTCGTGTTGGGGGAAAAGGTCCCAATCACGAACAATGTGTCCAGGATCGGCTACATGCCGCAGGAGATGGCCATCTACACAGACCTGACAGTGCACGAGAACCTCGAGCTGTTCTCCCGACTGTACTCCATGGACAAAGAGCTCTTCGCAAAGCGCGAGCAGGAGCTCCTGAAGGTGATCGACCTCGCGGACCGAAAGGATGCTCTCGTCTCGCAGCTCAGCGGTGGGATGAAGCACAGGGTCTCGCTCGCGTGCACGCTCGTACACGACCCAGAGGTGGTGTTCCTCGACGAGCCCACGGTCGGGGTGGACCCTGAGCTCAGGGTGGGGTTCTGGAAGTACTTCGCGGACCTGAAGGGGAGGGGCAAGACGGTCGTCCTGACCACACACTACATGGACGAGGCGGTCAGGTGCGACATCGTAGGCATGATGCGGCTCGGGAAGCTCATAGGCGAGGGGACGCCGAGGGAACTCATGGCCTCGACTGCGACCAGCGACCTCGAATCCGCCTTCATGGTGATGGCCAAGAAGGTGGGAACGTGAAGATTGACAGGGTCCTTGCAGTCGCCAGGAAGAATCTGAGGTCACTCAAGCACGACCGGCGGACCATCGGGTTCCTGGTGCTCATGCCGCTCCTGATGATAACGATCTTCGGGTACACCTTCGGGGGCAATGTCAAAAACATCGAGGTGTACATCGTCAACCTTGACCAGGCACCGGCGAACCAGTCGATCTCGGCCGCAATCATCGCGGACCTCGAGACACGCGACACGCTGGACATCGTGAGGATCTACGGTCCTTCCGATGCTGGCGTCGACCCCGTCGGTATGGGCAGGGACAAGGTCAAGGACGCGAAGATCTGGGCGACGATAATCTTCAACGAGACTTTCACACAGGACGCTACTAGGCTGGCCGGCGATTCCAGCGGCCAGTCCGCGCTCGTGAGGATGATGGTCGACGGCACAAACCCGAACATAGTGCAGGCGATAAGCAACGACGTCCTCACGGCCATCAGAACGGCCCTTGGCTCGCGGGCGTTCGTAGCGCCCATAGCCGTCTCCACGGACCTCGTCTACGGCAAGGACGCGAGGTTCATAGACTTCTTCGCGCCTGGAGTGATGGGGCTCGCAGCGATGATGGTCACGTTCATGCTCTCGATCATATCGTTCATCCATGAACGCAGCACGTCCACCCTGGACAGGCTGCTGACGACGCCCGTCACCGAGGGGGAGATAGTCGCAGGATACGCACTCGCATTCGGGCTCGTGGGCCTCATCCAATCAGCCGTCATCATACTCGCGGCAGTCGCGCTGTTCGACATACAGATAGTCGGGAACCCGCTCACGGCGCTCTTGATAATATTCGTGTTCGGCGCGGGGATCCAGGGCTTGGGGTTCCTGCTCTCCTCAATGGCCAAGAACGAGTTCCAGGCAATACAGTTCATCCCCCTGATACTGTTCCCGTCGATCCTGCTCTCGGGCGTGTTCTGGCCGATAGAGGCCGTGCCGGCTGTGCTCAGACCGATATCGAACTTCATACCGCTCACATATGCGGTGGAGGGCATGAGGTCCGTCATGATCAGGGGCTGGGGTATTGGGGATATTTGGCTCCAGATCGGCGTGCTCGTGGTATTCGCATGTGTTATGCTCCTCCTGAGCGCTTACAGTCTGAGGAAGAGGAGATAGGGCATGGTGGACGCAAGGCCGAGGGTCGTGTTCGTATCCGAGGGGCAGGAGATAACCCACAGGCAGATGGAGGCCCTGGCCGCGCTTCACGAGAAGGGAAGCATGAGAAAGGCCGCCGAGGCGATCGGCGTCTCCACCCCCGTATTGCACAAGTACGTAAGAGAGATCGAGGTGAAGGCCGAGGCGAACCTAATCACCTCGACCAGCAAGGGGAGCCGGCTGACGGAGGCGGGGCTCGAACTGCTCAGGAGGTTCAGAGCATACGAGCTCAGGCTGAAGGACGAGGATGTCCTCAGAGTCGCGGGCACTGTTGTCACGGAGAGATGTCTGTTGAGTGCGGCGACAGAGCTCTCAGACAACGGCATCGCGTGCCATGTGACCATCTCGACCGATGAGATGAACATGAGGCTGATGGACGAGATGCGCCTGGACTGCGTCATTCTGGATGATGCGATATTCGCGATGGAGAAGGCGCAGGATATCCAGAGCACGGAGATCGGTTCGGACATGCTGTTGCTCAAGGAGACGGGCTCAAGGTACGCCCGTCTTGGGTTCGGAGCTCAGCGTTTGGCCTTCCGATATCTGGACGAGAAGGGCATACCGCATGATGTCGTCCGCACGATCTACGAGCCCACCATGGTCGACCGCACGGACCTGAGCTACTTCGTCAACAAGAGCTTGGTGAGGAACGCGATTGTCAGGGCGGATGGCGCGAAGGACCAGAAGTGGTCTATCCATTCCGTCATTGCGCTGCAGTGCTCGGAGAACGAGAACATATCCGCATTCTTGGAGGAGGCCAGGGAGGCTTGGCTTTACCGAAAAGGATAACGCTATACCCTTTTCAGCAAAACCCCTAAATATCCCGCCAGCATAACTGGTGACCGGTGAGTCTATTGGCGGAAGCTAAGGAACCGAATCCGGAATTCACAAGGAAGGTAATAGAAGCAGGGGGCAAGACAGTCAACCTCTGCTTTCAGTGCGGGACCTGCACTGGCAGCTGCCCGTCCGGGCGGCAGACGGCGTTCAGGATCAGGAAGGTCGTGAGGAGAGCGCAACTGGGCTTCGAGGAGGATATCCTCCCGTCGGAGGACCTATGGCTGTGCACGACCTGCTTCACATGCTACGAGAGATGCCCGAGGGGCGTCGAGATCGTGGACATCGTCATGGCGCTCAGGAACATGGCCGTGAGGAAGGGTTACATGGCTGAGCCTCACAGGAAGGTCGCCGAGCTGATATCCAAGACCGGCCACCTCGTCACGCTCAGGGATGAGGACAAGACGCTCAGGGCGAAGCTCGGTCTGCAGGCCACACCGCCCACCGTGTTCTCCGACCCGAAGGCGTTAGAGGAAGTGAAGAAGATCGCGCAACTGTGCGGATTCGACAAACTTGTTGCATCAGGGGGGAAGCAGTAGATGGCCAAGTACGCGTTCTTCCTGGGATGCATCATGCCCCTCAGGTACCCCGGCATCGAGAGCGCCTCAAGGGAAGTGTTCAAGTCGCTGGGCGTCGAGCTCGTAGACATGAAGGGCGCCAGCTGCTGCCCCGCACCCGGGGTCATGCGCTCGTTCGACCAGAACTACTGGATGACGGTCGCCGCGAGGAACCTCGCAATCGCCGAGAAGATGAACGTCGACGGTGTGATGACGATATGCAACGGCTGCTTCGACACGCTGTTCGAAATTGCCCACAAGTTGAACCACGACCCGGAAGCCAGGAAGAAGATCAACAAGACATTGAAGGAGGCAACGGGCATGGAGTACAACGGCACGGTCCAGGTCAGGCACTTCGTCGAGCTTCTCTACAGGGACGTCGGCCTCGAGGCGATCAAGTCCAAGGTGAAGGGCGGGAAGAACCTGAAGGCTGCCGTCCACTACGGCTGCCACTTCCTGAAGCCCAGCAACATCAAGAAGATAGATGATGCTGAGAGGCCCCACGTGTTCGACGACATCGTCGAGGCTGCCGGCATGACAAGCGTCGTGTACAAGGACAAGGGCATGTGCTGTGGCGCAGGCGGCGGCGTGAGGGCGAGAACGCCTGATGTCGCGCTCAAGATGACCGCAGAGAACCTGAAGAACATGACGACGGCGGGCGTGGACGTGATCGTGGACTGCTGCCCGTTCTGCCACCTGCAGTACGATGCTGGTCAAGTGGCCCTTAAGGAGTACAAGATACCGGTCCTGCACCTGTCGCAACTTCTGGGCCTTGCGTTCGGACTCGAGAAGGAGAAGCTCGGGCTCGAAGTGCACCAGATCAAGGTGAACCTCTAGTCTCTCGGACGGTCAGAGGATGCATGTTGCCAGGCTCGTCGCGATAACTGAGTGGAGGAACGTGCCCTCCGAGATGCGCCCATTCGTGGAGTTCAAGGCCGCCGTCGAGGAGAGGCAGCTGGACGAGAAGGACCTCGTGGCCATCCTGAACATAGACACGACGACGTGCTACATTCCTGTATTCCTAAGGGACCCGCACACCATGGCGGAGATCGAGAAGGACCTCGAGAATCAGGACGCGAAGCTAACACCAGACACAAAGGAAGTCCTGGCAAAGCATGTGAAGAAGTAATGCGCTCGCGGCCTCGGCTCTGGCTGAGTACCGAAAAAGTTCATTACCATCGGAGCGTTTCTCTGTCTTGAGAAGACCGGACAGGCAAATAGGGGGCGCAGCATGGACAAGGAATTGTACAAGTGCTTCGAATGCGGCAAGTTCTTCGAGGATGAGCAGGCCGCTATCAAGTGCCACGATGCGCCCATTCAGAAGATCCTCAAGAAGGACACGACCAAGAAACCGAAGTTCCTTGGGGCGTAGGTCCAAAACATACTACCGGAAGATCACAATCCGGCCACCGGGCATCATCAGGGGCAGAGCTATGATTATCGACGAGCTGCACAAGCAGATCGACAAGGACTGGAGCAAGCACCTCAGCGAGACGAGGAAACTATTGAGGATACCTAGCGTGTCCCAGTCCGGGAAAGGAATCCAGGAATGCGCGGACAAGGTCGAGCAGATGGTCGCCGACCTGGGCGCAAAGCACGGGCAGTTCAGGGCGCTCAAGGAGAGCCATCCGCTGGTCCATGGGTTCTTGGATGTAGGAGCCGACAGGACTGGACTGATCTACGGCATGTACGATGTCCAGCCCGTGGGCAACCTGGACGAGTGGGACTATCCTCCGTTCGGAGCCACGATCGTGACCAAGAAACCGTACGGTGAAGTGATCATCAACAGAGGCTCGTACAACTCGAAAGGCGCGCTTGCCGGCATGCTTCTCGCGTTGAGGACCATGGTGGACCACGAAGCGGTTCCGATGAACTTCCATTTCCTGATCGAGGGCGAGGAGGAGATGGGAGGACAGAGCCTGCCGAGATGGGTCTACAAGAACAAGAAGACCCTCTCGAAGGCGGACGCCGCCTTCAGCTTCGACTATGTGGAGAACGGCAACGGCGTTCCAGGCATCTCGCTCGGTCTCAAGGGGTGTGTCTACTTCGACCTAATCGCCGAGGGCGTTTCCAGGGGAGGGCCGACGGCGGAGGTGCACAGCAGCGACGCCGTCTGGGTGGAGAGCCCCGTCTGGAGGCTCGTCCACGCGATCTCCACAATGGTCGATGAGAACCAGGAGCCAGTGGTGGATGGTTTGTGGGAGAACGTCAAAGGCCCGAACGAGGAAGACCTGATGTTGATCAGGAAACTCGCCAAGAGATTCGACATCGACGCATACCACAAGGAGATAGGCATCGAGAAGTTCAAGGTCGAAGGGTCGAAGGAGGAGCTGCTCACCAAGTACCTTTTCGAACCATCGATCAACATAGACGGCCTGAGCGCGGGTTTCGAGGAGGAAGGCACGAAGACCGTGCTGCCGCCGAGGGCGAAGGCCAAGATCGACATCAGGATCGTCCCGGACATGACCATCGCGGAGACGAGGAAGAAGGTCATGGACCACCTGAAGAAGAGAGGGTTCACGGACATCAAGATGAGGAACTACGAGGACTATCCGTGGTCCAAGATACCCTACCAGGAGCCGGTCTCCCAGGCGTGCATCGAGGCCATGCGATACCACGGCAAGGACCCTGAGATATGGCCCATGGTCGCCGGTTCAGCGCCGATGTACCTGTTCGACCAGGTCCTGGGAGTGCCCTGGGGATCGATGGGGCTTGGGCACGGCGGCAAAGCGCACTCGCCGAACGAGTTCGCCGTCGTGAACGGCATGCGGGACCTCGAGAAGAGCGTGGTGACGGTCTTCTGGAAGTTCGAGGAGATTGCGGACAACAGCGGCCCGAAGAAGAAGTGACGACCGCCATCCCTGACCTGCTGGCACCGGCCATCTAGGCATCGGTCGAGTTCCTGCTCTTCACGACAAGGTATTAATATGGAAATCTGTTATCGAGCTACCCTATTCGATTGAGCAGAGGTATTAGATGCCAGCGAAACCAAGAGCAGCTGCCAAGAAGGTCAAGGACAAGTGGAGGGCGAAGGAGTGGTACAAGATCTATTCCCCCGACATGTTCAGCAAGATGCAACTCGGCGAGACCCCTTCCGACACCCCTGAGGGCGTCATGGGGAGGATCATCGAGGCGACGGTACAGGACCTTACGGGCGACTTCTCGAAGATGCATATCAAGATGAAGTTCAGAGTCAACGATGTCAGAGGCCTTGACGCGCACACGGTGTTCATCGGGCACGACCTGACGAGCGATTATGTCAGAAGGCTGACCAGGAGGAAGAGGACCAAGACCGATGCGGTCATCGATGTCACGACCAAGGACTCCTGGGAGATCAGGGTGAAACCGATGGCCGTTTCCGAGCAGAGGATACAGGCCTCCCAGGAGACCGCCGTCAGGCACATCATGGATGAAGTGGTCAAGAAGGCTGCGGCCGAGGTGACCATAGGAGAGTTCGTCCGCATGCTCATCATGGGAGAGCTCTCCAAGAGGATTTCCGATGCGTCCAAGATCATCGTCCCTATCAAGAGGATAGAGATCCGCAGGAGCGAGGTGGTCAAGGCCGGCAAGATGCCCGAGCCCGGTGAGGCGCCCATAATGGCCCCGCAGGAGCAGCCGGAAGAGCCGCGGGCGGCTGAGGTAGAGGCCCCAGCACCGCCTGCGCCGGAAGCACCAGTGGCCGAAGCGGCCCCGGTGACAGAGGAGCTGCCCGCCCCTGTCGAGGAAGAGAAGAAGGAGTGAGCGCGGACCGTTCGGTCGCGCCTTGTTGATTTCGCGGAAATGTCGGGGTGGCTCAGCCTGGTGGAGCGTCGGACTCATAGGGAGAGGTCTTTGACCAGATGCTCCTAAGACATCCGGAGGTCACGGGTTCGAACCCCGTCCCCGACACCAAATCATGCGACATGTTCATTTCAGGGAATAGGTTTCACACGGTCCAAGGAGCTGACGGATGAGGATAATCATTTACACGGGCAAGGGAGGCGTCGGCAAGACCTCCGTGGCCGCGGCGACGGCCTTGAAGGCTGCCGCGATGGGCTACAAGACCGTGGTAGTAAGCACTGATGCGGCACACAGCCTCTCGGACTCTCTCGAGTTCCAGCTCTCGGGAGTGCTGACGCCCATCGCGAAGAACCTGGATGGGATCGAGGTAGACATTCAGCACGAGCTCGAGAACAGGTGGAAGGAGATCCAGGCCTACCTGTCCGACTTTCTCGCGTCCCAGGGAATGGATGCCGTCACCGCCAAGGAGATGGCCGTCTTCCCGGGCATGGAACTCATGTCCGCGCTGTTATATGTGGAGGAGTTCCACAAGAGCAAGAGGTACGACGTCGTTGTCATGGACACCGCCCCGACTGCGGACACGCTTCGACTCCTTGCTTTCCCCGATACCGCGAACTGGTACTTCGACCGGCTTTTCCACATGCTCAGGAACGTGCTCAGGGTGGCAAGAGTCACCGTTGGGAAGCTGATGTCCACGCCGCTGCCGACGGAGAAA
>JAHIZT010000077.1 GCA_018814355.1 Candidatus Thermoplasmatota archaeon
AGGGTATGTATTGCGCGTGCGCTGGTCAACGATCAGCAGATACTGCTCGCCGACGAACCGACCGGAAACCTGGACGTGAAGAACGGCGAGATCGTGCTCGATCTCATCAGGGACCTACATGATGACGATCACACCATCATCCTGATCACGCACAACCCGGAGATATCCAAGATGGGTGAGGTGCTCGTAGAGCTTCTCGACGGTCGGGTGGTATCGTCTGGGAATGTTGCTGGGGCAATGGGAGGTGGATAGGATGGCTCGATCAAAGAGCAGAGCTGGGATGAAGAAGTGCCCTGTCTGTCAGTGCGAGCTGAAGAGAAGTAACTACAGCGCTCACATGAAGCGACTCCACAATGTGGAATCCCCCGATGTGGACGAGAGGCGTGACGTTTCGCACAAGGGTAAGCGATTGGAGATTCGGAAGGTCGAACTGGCCAGAAGACGAAGGACGAGACACATATCCATTGCAGCCTCTCTCGTCCTGATAGTCATCGTCGGCATCGCGCTGTACTTTTCGTTCCAAGGCAGTACGCCCGGGCCCTCTCCCGTGCAGGCACCGCCGCCGCAAGTCGAGAGCGCGGTGAGGATACCAGTTAGCCAGCTTAGTACTAGCGCCACCTTCTACACATACAACTCGGGCAGTACTCTTGTCCGCTATTTCGGAGCTGTAGGGTCTGACGGCAATGTGCATGTCGCGGCGGATGCGTGTGATGTCTGCTATTCGGAGAAGAAGGGCTATAGGCAGGTCGGCGGCGTCATGAAGTGCAACAACTGCGGGAAGGAGTTCGCAATCAACAGCGTGGGGACTGAGAATCTCTCAGGAGGCTGCTGGCCGAGCTACTTGCCCGTGACAATATCGGGAGGGGACGCCGTTATCCAACTTTCCGACCTGAAGGCGAAGAGTTTCATGTTTGCCTGAGAACAAAACGCATGTGCAGACACCCGACCCTTCGGCTAGTAGAGGGTTATTGGATCAAGATAGACTCTTTCCCACTGCTCAAGGGGATTCTATGCCGGCAAAGAATTCCACCCAGACTTGTCACGCCTCCAGCTTTAGTCGCCAGTAGATTCCAGGTCAATATCCGGGTTCGAATGTCTAGTTGGAAAAAAGGAGAAAAAGGTTTAGTGCATTCTCCCAAATTCAATTCCGGCTGATTGACTTCTGGCCAGTGGCCCAGATATGGTGTCGGCCTACCCCGCTTTCGACTTATTGGCTCTTTTCTAATCTGAGGGGGCTGTAATCCGCGGGGAATCTGCCACACCCTTTGTTTTCTTCTTGAGATGGTACGAGTCCGGTGTGACACGAACCCTCTGAAATCACTGGCTCGACCCGAAAAGGTACATGAGCGCCTGAAGATCGGGTCTTTAGAGAGCTGTAGAAAGGGAGGCAGAACCTCATCACCCTAGCTCCCTCTAGGCCTTGCTCATCCCTAGGCTTAGACCAAGCTGCCTTCAACGATTGAGGGAGGAGTGACTCTGTTAGTATTCGAATTGGCGCTCGAACAGTCTCGGATCCTTCTTCCATTCGCGACCAGAGAAGTCGATGAAAAGCTCTATTCTACCGATCTTATCGAAGCCTCGGCTGCGGAAGTACTCAATGGCTCTCTCGTTCCTGGCGACAGGTCTTACTGAGAGGTATTTGACTCCCTTTTGCTTTCGCACGCGCTTTCTCACTTCGTTCAGCAACATCGTGCCGATGCCTTTTCCTCGGCAACCCCTGCTCACAATCAGTGGCTCCACTTCGAATTCCTCTTCTCCATCCATGTATCCGACAAGGCCGACCACCTTTGAGCCGAGAGAAGCTACAATCAACTGACCGGGGCCGACCTTCTTCAGGTGCTCGTCAAAATGCAGTCCTGGATTGGCACCGCCGATTCCGGAGTCATCGTAAATATCTCTGTGCCATTGAGTGAGCTCGCCCCACAGTGCGCGACATTCTTCTCTGTCTTTGTCCTTATATCCTCGGATGACCACCTTCTTCATGGCGATCTCTCCCTATGAAGTCCGTTCACACAGACCATCAGGTCAGCTCTTCTCATAAAATCTCTCCTCGTTGCTGAACAGTTGTATTGCACTCGCGGTATTGAAAGCCCTCCAGTTCCCTGACCTCGGTTGCGTTTCAGATAGGAGCCCCCTAGAGTGTGTCATTTGGTTTCTGCTCCTTCCTTTGCTCTCAGAACCACTTGGCCCCTCGAAGTAGAGAGCTTTCGGATCCCTAATCGCTTGGACAAGTCGCGACCCCTTTTCGGGGCCCCGGGCGGAGAATCAATCCCTGCAGACTGAGGATTGGCGAGTCAGGTCGGAAATGGACCTCGTGGGGTTCGAACCCACCAGAACGACTGGCACCAATCATAGTCATAGAATTCCGTTGCACGTCCAGCAGTAGGTTGATAACGGACTTGTCTCATTCGAGCTAAGGAAGGTCGGTGTGGGATTCGCCCGACCGAGACGCTAACCGATGTGGGCCGGATCCCTTGAGAGCTTCAAGAGAAAGGATTTGCCGTGGAATCGGGGAAGATGCAGCTCCGGGATTTTGGAAGAGTAGACTGGAAGGTATCAGCTTTGGGCTTCGGCTGCATGCGTCTGCCTACCTTGGACGGAAAACCCCTGAGCGGCAAGATAGACGAACGAGAATCGATCAGGATGATCCGTCACGCAATCGACCATGGCGTCAACTACATCGATACTGCGTATCCGTATCATGAGGGCAGGAGCGAGATCGTCCTCGGCAAGGCGCTCAAGGACGGATACCGAGAGAGGGTGAGGACGGCGACCAAGTCACCCATGTGGCTTATCAAGAGACAGAAGGATTTCGACACTTACCTGAACACGCAGCTCAGACGGCTCAAGACAGATCACATCGACTTCTACCTGCTCCACGGCCTGAACAAGAAGAGATGGCGCGACACCGTGCTCAAACACAACCTGCTGAAGAGGGCGGAGAACGCAATACAAGATGGGAAGATAGGTCACCTGGGGTTCTCGTTCCACGACGACTACGCTGCTTTCAAGGAGATAGTCGACGGCTATGATGGATGGGACTTTTGTCAGATCCAGTACAACTACATGGATATCGAGAATCAGGCGGGCACGAAAGGGCTCAGGTACGCCGCATCCAAGGGCCTTGCCGTTGTCGTTATGGAGCCCCTGCTTGGAGGAAGGCTCGCGAATCCTCCTGCCAAGATCAGGAAGATGCTCGATCGACACGACAGCAAGCGGTCTCCCGCGGACCTCGCACTCCAGTGGATCTGGAACCAGCCCGAGGTTTCCGTTATCCTGAGCGGCATGAGCACCATGAAACAGGTAAAACAGAACATCAGGTCGGCCAGTTCATCTTACATAGGTTCCATGGACAAGAAGGATCTGAGATTCGTCGACCAGCTCCGGTCGAAGTACATGAAGGAGACGCCGATCTCGTGCACGAAGTGCGGATACTGCATGCCCTGCCCTAACGGGGTAGACATACCAGGCAACTTCGAACTGTACAACGACGGATACATCCACCACGATGCGCAGACCTCTCGAAGGACTTACGAGAGGTTCATGGGCAAGAAGCAGAGGGCGAGCTGGTGTAAACAGTGCGGGAAATGCGCGAAGAAGTGCCCCCAGAAGCTCCCAATAATGACTCTCATGCCCGAGGTGCACTCGGTCCTCGGGGAGGGCATGCCCTTCTAAATGACCGTACCCCGCTCGGTCGGGACCACATATGCCGAATACCGGATAAGGTATGGCCGCGATCCTTCAAATCGGGAAGCAAACAATTTATGAGTGGATGCGCTTCACGCCACCGAGCAGGTGTAATCTAGCTGGTTAGGATTTTGGCCTTCCAACTACTCCAAGAACAGAAAGATAAAATTGGAGAGGGACGAAAGCCAACGGCCCGGGTTCAAATCCCGGCACCTGCACTTTCGTTCCGTTAGGTTTCAGTTCAGCCCTACTCGCAATCTCTTGCTTGTCGGTCTAAGCCTCGTCCTCGTTCTCTCCGAGCACAGGGTTGTGTGCGAGTGCGTATATCTCGTCGAATTGCCTCGATTCAGCCAGCGCTAGTTGCTGGTTGAAGCAGTGTGGATGGAATCCGACAACCCTCGAGTGTGCGTAGTTGTCGAAATCGTCTTCGGTTTCAGTCTTCAGTTCTGGCTGCTTCTTCTTCCACAGTCGTACCATCTCAAACACCTATCCTGTCATTTCCGCGTACTCACTTGCTTCAGGCTCTACTTCGATGTCGGTCTGCAAGCTCCGATCTATCTCAGACAGATCATTCAGGAGCTGTGAGATGTCCGTAACATCTTCTCCAAGACTCGACATCTCGTTCGCGAGATCCTCGAGATCCTGAAGCGTGTGTGTCTTCGCCCACTCTATCGCATAGGCGTTTCGGACCGCTGCTTGCGCCGCATCCCTGTGCTTCATTGCATCCCATCCTAAAGCGTTTGTCTGACGATTTGTCAGCTGAATTGCCGTATATCGCTGACAAGTATTTATACATTCTTGAAATGACGCAATCCTCAAGCCAGAATGGTTGGATTCTGGATCCAGCCTCTTCATAGAAATCTCTACGAGATTTCTGTGCTGGATTCAGACATGAGCCGCATATCTGGCGAAAACACACTGGATCACCCGTCGGACGAGAGAACGCATTTCCCAAATGCTGTCCCGAGCGAGCCATGCGATATGCTGGAAACCATTTTATCGAGCGATGCATATCAAGTCGCAATCAGCCAGGTGGAAGTGTTTGGGCTTACTTGACACGCTCTTGAACAAGGAGAAGAAGCTCCTGGAGAAGTCTAAGAAAGAACTGGCAAGAGTGGACTCCCTCGAAAAGAGCGGCAGGTCGAAAGAGGCCTTGGCCGAGCTAGAGAAGACCAGCGCGATGCTGAAGGAGAACATGATCTTCATCGGAAAGATGAGACTTGACTTTTCGCCCGTTTTCTCCGATCTGGGAAAAAAGTTCCTGGGATTCGACAGGGCACAGATGGCCCAGGATGCGGCCAGAGTGTCCCTCCAGCTGGACCCGAAGAACTCAGTCGCGATGGTTGTCGACGGACGTTCAGCTATCAGACTAGGCAATGTGAAGGAAGCGCTCATCACGTTGTCGAGCGCAGTCGCGGTCTTCCCGAAGTCCGAGGATCTCTGGTCCGCACTGGGGGACGCGCAGGAGTCATCCGGAGATATCGGCAACTCTATCGAGAGCTACAAGTGCGCGCTCGAAATCAACTCTCGGGCCATAGAATACTACGACAAGATACTCGCGCACACGCCCCAAGACACCGACATGATGAAAAGGAAGGGGACAGCGCTCACGAAGCTGCAGCGGTATGACGACTCCGTCAAAACCTTTCAGGCAGGAATCGCCATCGACCCAAAGGACAAGGATCTCTGGATCGGCATCGCGACCGCACTGAACTCCGCTGGGAAGAGTGACGAGGCCATCAAGGCTTTGAACAAGGCGCTGAAGTTGGACCCCAACGACAAGTACTGTCACGATAACCTAGGCAGGATACTGCTGAAGCTGGGGAGACCCGAGGAGGCGCTCGAGAGCTTCTCGAGGGCGGCGGAGATAGACCGGGGCGACAAGATCGTGTGGAACGAGCTCGGAGTCGTCCAGGAGGAGCTGAAGCAGTACGATGCGGCGCTCGAATCGTTCGACCGCGCGCTCACGATCGACCCAAAGGATATCAACGTACTCAACAACAAGAAGATGACACTGCTGAAGGTCGAGAGATATCCAGACCTCATCATGACTTGCGACAAGATACTCCTTCTGAACCCGCAGGACCATGGGACTCTCCTCGACAAGGCCCGCGCGCTGTTCGCCATGGACAAGATCGGCGAGGCACTCACATTCGCCGACTCATCGCTCGTTCTGGCACCAAAGTCAAAGGACGCCATGAACCTCAAGAAAGAGTGTCTGATCAGGTTGGGGAGGCACGAGGACGTAGTCGTCTGGTGCAACAAGATACTCGCGGTGGACCCGAACGACTATGTCGCCACGCACGATAAGGGCGTCGCGCAGATGAAGGCCGGCAGGCCCCAGGAAGCCGTGAAGACCTTTGAAAGGGGGCTGAAAGCCGTGCCCACGCAGTTGCCGATGCTTGAGAGCCTGAAGGAAGCGTACAAGCAGCTTCAGAAGGACGACCTCGTGGTCCAGACTTGCGACAGGATCGTGGCAGTGGACCAGAACAACAAGGCTGCGTACTTCGACAAGGCAGTCGCGCTAGACAGGGCGGAGAAATACGACGAGTGTCAGGCCGCTTATCGGCTTGCGCTCAAGCACGACCCCACCAATCCAGATGTGTTCTACAACATCGCAGCCCTATTCCTCAGGATCGGCAAACCGCGAGAGGCAGTCGACTACGCGAAGCAGGGCCTTATCGTCGCGCCGGGATCGCACTCCCTCTGGCGCATAAGGGGAGATGCGAGCTACCAATCCAAAGAATACGAGAATGCCGTCGCCTCATACGGAAAGGCAGTTGAGCTGGACCCGAGCGACAAGAAATCGTACAAGACCATGGGTCGAGCACTGGTCGAGCTCAAGAGGTACGAGCAGGGACTGGTAGCCTTCGAGCACGCTGCCAAGCTGGACTCGAAGGACGCGGACGCGTGGTACCAGAAGTGTGTCGCGCTCGAATGGCTGGACCGCGACCAGGACGCGCTGTCATCCATCACCGAGGCCGTGCGCCTGAACGCTACAGTTCCAGAGTATAGGGTGAAGCAGGGCGTATTGCTGACTAAACTCGGCAAGCCAGATGAGGCGCTGAATGCGTACGACGAAGCGGTCAAGATATCGCCGAGGAGCGTGCATGTCCTCAATGCGAAGAAGGACCTCCTCAAATCCCTTAAGCGGAACGAGGAGGTCGTCACCGTCTGCAACGAGATCCTCAAGCTCGCACCCAAGGACAGAGACGCGCTTGTTGACAAAGGCAGCGCCTCGCTGTTCCTGAAGAAGCCCAACGAGGCGCTCGTGTGCTTCAACAAAGCGCTCGATCACCATGCAGACGATCTTGATGTCCTCGAGCTGAAGAAGCTGGCGCTCATCTCGATGGACGACCCCGACAGCGTCGTTTCGGTCACGGACCACATTCTAAGGTTGAGCCCAAAGAACAAGAACGCGCACTCGGACCGCGCAGCGGCACTGGAGAAGCTAGATCGGATGGACGAGGCGCTCAAGAGCTACGAGCACGCGCTCAGTCTGGACCAGAAGGATGTCTTCCTCTGGAACAGGAAGGGGTTGCTGCTGCTGAGTGCGGGGAACCCTGCACAAGCTGCCGAGGCTTTCGAAATAGCCATCAAGCTCGATTCCAACCAGCCCTTCGTGCTCAACAACAAGGGCAAGGCCTATCTCGAGCTCCGAAGGTTCGAGGAGTCCCTTGCGGACTTCAAGAAGGCGATCAAGATACTCCCCAATGTGGCGGAATTTCACATGAACCAGGGGCGGGCGCTTGCTAGCCTCGGGAGGTTCGATGATAGCATCGGATCCTTCAACGCGGCCAGGAGACTTGCGCCAAAGGACGTGGCGACGCTGAAGTACATGGGCATGGCGCTCCTGAAGCTGAACAGGACCTCCGAGGCCCTGGGGGCTTTCGACGAGTCCATAAGGCTTGGGTCGAACGATAAGGACATGTGGAAGAGCAGGGCGAAGGCGTTCGAGGTCACGGGCAACAAGGAGGAGGCAGTCAAATCGTACATGAAGGCGCTCGAGACCGACCAGGGAGACCAGGCCGCATGGTACAGGCTCGGGTTGCTTCACCTGGAGATTGGGAGGTTCTCGGACGCGAACGCGTGCTTCGACAAGGCGTTGGACATTGAGAGCTCCAACCCCAAGATATGGATGAGCAAGGGCTTCGCGATGGAGAAGCAGGGGCTGTTCGAGGAGGCTGTCAGCTCGTACGACCGTGCGATTGGTCTCGACTCCAACGACAAGGAGGCTTGGAAGAGCAAGGGGCAGGTCCTGCTGGCCCTTGGTCGCGCGGAGCCAGCGTTCAGATGCTTCGACCACGCGCTCAGCATCGACCCGTACTTCGAGGTCGCAGCCGAGGGCAGGAAGCAGGCGGAGGAGGACATCCGCAAGAACAAGATCGAGGATTATTCGAGGTCGGTGCTTGAGTTCGAGTACGCGCACGGAAGGCCTGTCACCAAGGAGGAAGCCTTCAAGGTCTGCGGGATACCGTACGCCTTCCTCAGCGACGTCATGGAGTTCCTGAGCGGCAAGGCTGAGATAAGCCTTACTGGCATATCGAAGGAGGAGTTCGACAGGTACGAACGGATGTCCAGAGAGGTCCTGGTGAACACCTTGGAGAAGAGGGACCTGGCAGCGCACGGCATCAGATTGTGCGACATCACAGTGAGCTTCCCGGACCTCAGGATCTCGAGCGCGAAGAAGGTCCTGAGCTATATCCAAGCGGTGGAGGAGCACCAGTTCAGCACGAAGGTCTCCGACCCTCAAACGGAGGACCTGCTCAGGCAAGCGCTCGACCTGCCGAACGACCAGAAGAACGTGCTTGGGCTCATCAGGAATCTAGGCATCGGAGCGTACTGGGCCAGACAGCTGACGACGATACTGCAGACTTTTCAAGGCGCGGGCTTCGAGACACAATCAGTCACGCTCAAATCAATCGTCAGTGACAGCTACGGACACTACTCGCCATATGATGAGCGCGCGGTCAGACGCGCGCACGCGGAACCCGAGCCGAGACACTCCCATGAGAGACGGGAGGGGATACCGAAGGAGGAGCCCAGGGGCGCGGAGCGATACGCCGAGCCGCGCGAGGAGCGCGAGCCGAGGAGACAGAGGGGGTACGAGGCCGAAGTCGAGCGGGAAAGGCCTCGCCAGAGACCTCCTAGGGAGCGTCCTGGCAGAGAGGCTCAGAAACCCCCGGAAGAGATACCATCCGATCTCGTAGGAAGGAGATGTCTGTTTCACGGAGGCATCGCGGTCGCGAGATGCCGGAAGTGCAAGGCCGTGCTGTGCAAGGAATGCATCCGCGGTTCAGATAGGTGCCCGAGGTGCAACACGCCCCTGAAGGCAGTGGAAGAGACCGGAGACCGCAGAGAGCCCAGAGAGAGAGAGAGACCCGAGTCAAGAAGGCGGCCGCGCGACGAGGAGCCGGAAGAAGGACCTCAGGAAGAGGTCGAGGAAGAGCCGGAGGAGCAGCCTCGCCGTAGAGGACGAGAACCCCAGCCGAAGCCGGCCCGCAGGAAGCAGGATGATGATGAGGAGCTCTCGAGGCTCTGAATACCTGGCGGCCATTGGATTATTTTATAACCCCGCACTCTCTCCCAAAGTCAAGCATTTGTCAGGAGTTGACATAATGGGACGAATCGGCAGAGGGTGGCAGCTAGCCAAGATGAGCTTGCGCGTTGTGAGGAAAGACAAGGAGATCCTCCTGTTTCCATTGCTCTCAGGGATCATAACGATACTGATACTGGCCAGCTTCTTCGTTGGCGTGTTCTTCACGAGTGGGTTCAGCAATGCGAATTCGTGGACCTTCTACATCTTCTTCTTCGTGTTCTACTTCGTGACGTTCTTCATTTCGATCTTCTTCAACGCAGCTGTGATAGGATGCGCAACAATACGAATGAACGGCGGGGATCCGGTGTTTTCCGATGGCATCAAGACAGCCATGCAGAACATCAAGCAGATACTCTTCTGGGCGTTGTTCGCGGCGACAGTCGGACTCATCCTGAGAGCCATCCAGGAGAGGGTCGGGATCCTCGGGAAGTTCATCGTCGGGGCGCTCGGGGCGGCGTTCACCATTGCGACATACTTCGTCGTGCCCGTCCTGATCTATGAGAAGCTTGGGCCGTGGGGGTCGCTGAAGAGGAGCGGCTCGATATTGAAGAACACATGGGGAGAGGCGCTCGTCGGGAACCTGGGCCTCGGAGTTGTGTTCTTCCTCCTAGGATTGCTCGGACTGGTGCCCATAATCGTGGGCGTGCTGTTCATGAGCCTCTGGCCGATCGTGATAGGAGTCGTAACCGCGTTCGTGTACTGGCTCATACTGGGGCTTGTGCTCTCGGCCGCACAATCGGTGCTCGTGGCCGCATTGTACAGGTATGCCACGACGGGCAAGGTCTCCGAGGATTTCGCTGGCCTGTCGTTCGACAACCCCTGGGCCACGCCGTTCAAGAGGATCTGAGCCTACCCGTGGAGCTTCTTGGTGAGCTTTGCGACGCGCTTTCCGTAACGGATGCAGTTCTTCTCAGCTCTAGCGTCTGGCTTTTCGATTGAGACCGGACCGTAATGATCTCCAGAAGAGTCGCCGCAGACGACCATGCCGTGAATCAGAAGGCTCTGGAGGATCGACAGCACGGTGGTCTCGTTCCCGCCGCCGACGTTCGCGCTCGACGAGAACGCCCCGCCCACCTTGTCCTGGAGCTTGCCGTGGTGCTTGATGCTCCTGTCCAGCAGGTCCTTTATCTGAGATGCGGGTCCGCCGTAGTACGTCGGCGAGCCGATGATGATGCCGTCATAGCCCTTTAGATCGTCGACCTTGACCTCTTTCACATCCTTTGTGTCAACCTCGACACCCGCGTCCATGACCCCTTTCTGGATCAGGTAGGCCATCTTCTTCGTGTTCCCAGACCTCGAGTAGTAGCATATCAATATCTTCGCCATGAGCTCCTTCCTTCTAGAGGGGGAACCGCGGGATGGCTCATTAAAGAATCGCCGGCCCTGACCGCTCAGTCCGCACCGAGCCACGCAAGCCTCGAACCGATCCACAGAAGCGTCAGAACGAACACCGAGGCCACGATTGCCGCTACAATAATCCATACGCGCTCGCGCGTGTCTTCTCCTGTTCTCGGGCCGCTTCACCGCTCTCCTCCATGACATATGGCTGTCCGGACGGGAACGGTTGACTAGCCATGCGATTCACCTTCGGGACATAAACCGACATGATGACTATTCATCCCTTGTGTGAGGAGACACATCTGCCTTGACTGCGCTGCCGTTGAGAATGAACTCGAACGATTCCGGTTCAGAGCCCGGCTAAATTCCCCCCTGATGGTTCGCACATGCACAATCGGATTTCGTGATTGGTGAGTGTCGCCTGTCCGGAGAGACTGGACAAACCCCACCGCCGACCGAATCTGAAGATACGAAGGTTGAAGTCCCTGAACGAATCTCTACCGACCCGGATAAGGGAGTCCTCAAGCATGCGAGTGTGCAACAGGTGCCGCAAGGAGACAGACGAAATGTTCTGTCCCACATGTCACGTCCTCACCTATCCGCCAAGGGCCGCTGGACCGGCACCGGCCTCAGCCGCTGGCGAGACCTTCGATTGCACCATCTGGCAAGGTCAGAACAGGACGCGAGGGATCGAGGTTCCACCCAGCGTGCGGGACAAGTACTTCTCAAAAGCTCAAGACATGGTCGTGCTCTACATAGATGGTAAGAGGTCCGTCGCCAAACTCGGGCCTCAGTTCTGGAAGAAACCGTCGGTGATCAAGAAAGCAGTCAGTGACGATGGCAAGGACCAGCTCGTGAAGCTCTTCGAGAAACACCATCTGCTCCCGCCGAGCCAGTCGATCAAGGAGAAGGGCATTGTGGACACGGTCATCTTCGAGGTCATCACTCCAATGGAGGAGTTCAAGATAGCCGTCACCGAGCGTCAGGAAGACGAGGGATAGGACAAAGACTAGACTATCTTCAGCTCTTTGCCTATCTTCTCGAAAGCGCTCAATGCCTCGTCGAGGTCCTTCCTGGTCAGCGCTGCGTTCATGATGGTTCTGATCCTGGCCTTGTCCTTCGACACCATCGGAAACACAATCGGCAGCGCGAACACGCCGATGTCGAACAATCTCGAGCTGAACTCCTTCGCGGCGCCGCTCTCGCCCATCATCACGGGTATGATGGGTGTCTGGCTGTTTCCCGTGTCGAATCCAAGCTGGCGAACGCCCTTCCTGAAGTAGTCGGTGTTGGCCCACAGGTTCTTGACATGCTGCGGCTCCGTCTCCAAGACATCGATGGCCGCGATGCACGCTGCAGCCACGGCCGGAGGATGAGACCCGCTCAGCAGCCATGTCCTAGATTTGTTGAACGCGAAGTTGATCAAGTCCCTGCTCCCTGAGATATGGCCTCCGACGACTCCGAAGGCCTTCGAGAAGGTCCCCATCTCGACCTGGACATCATTGCGCTTCAGCATGAAATGAGAGACGATGCCTCTCCCGCCAGCTCCAAGGACTCCTTCTCCATGGGCGTCGTCCACATAGACCATGGCGCCATGATCGTGCGTGACCGGGGCGATTCCATCCAGGGGCGCAATGTCCCCGTCCATGCTGAACACTCCGTCCGTGATGACAAGGATCTTGCGATAAGGTGGAGAGTGCTTCTCGGCCTCCGCGAGGACTCTCTTCAGGTCCTCCACATCACAGTGCCTGTATACCGCGCGGTCAGCCTTCGACAGCCTCACACCATCGATGATGCTCCCGTGGTTGAGCTCGTCACTGACGATGAGATTTCCAGCGTCGGCGAGCTGAGGTATCAGGCCCGCGTTGGCGGCGAACCCAGTCTGATACACGAGCGAGGCGTCTGCCTCCTTGAACTTGGCCAGGCGCCTCTCCAGCTCCATGTGGAGGTCCATGTTGCCGGCGATCGGACGAACAGAGCCAGAGCCGGCACCGTACTTGTTGACCGCATCGATTGCAGCCTTCTTCAGCTTCGGATGATTGCTCAGGCTGAGGTAGTTGTTGGAGCAGAGCATCAGGACCTTCTTGCCGTCGACGACGCACCTGGGCGTGCTCGGTCCCTGGAGCACGCGCAACTTCCAGTCCAGCTCGCTCGACACTAGCTGATCATACTCTGATTTCAGAAATCCCACGGGATCTCTCCGGACCATCTCCTCACCACTCGGGTTTCAAGGACACCTTCGCAGCCTGCTTGGTGCGAATGAGGTGCATTCCTTCCTCGATGTCCCTTATGGGTAAGGTGTGCGTGATTATAGACTCGAGCTTCGACCTGAAGGCCGGCTTCTTCATGACTTCGAACATGAGGTCCCAGGTCTGGAACATCTTCCGGCCGGTAATGCCGAAGACCGTGGCGCTCTTGAACGTGATTGCATTGTTGACATCGAGCGTGACAGGGTCGTTGTAGAGTCCAAGTATGGAGACCCTCCCACCAGGAGTCAGCATATCGAAGACCTGCCTGAGGGCCGGTGCCGCTCCCGACATCTCGAGACATACATCTGCGCCATTGTCGTCAGTCAGCTCCTTGACCTTCTTGACGAGCGCTCCGTTCCCCATCGCAGCATCGAGCACATGGTCCGCGCCCATCTTCTTCGCCAGCTCGGTCCTGACCTTCTCGCTACCGAGCTCGGTGGCTAATACCTGCTTCGCGCCCATTGTCTTCAGCAGAGCAATCGCCATCAGACCGATCGGTCCGCAGCCAGCGACGACGACGTTCTTGTCCTTTATGTCGTGGAAACAGTCGTTCGGGAAGACGGTGAACGTGGCATTTCCGAGAGGCTCCAAGAGAGACCCCAGTCTAGGGTCGACCCCTTTCGGGAGCTTCATCGCATTTAGCTCAGGCAGCTTGACGTACTCAGCGAAGACTCCGTCGGTGTCGACGCCTAGAATCTTCATGTTCCGGCAGATGTGCATCCTGCCGGTCCTGCACTGATAGCATGTGCCGTCCACGATGTGTGTCTCGGCGGAGACCATGTCCCCCACCTTGACCTTCTTAACGCCCTTGCCTACCTGGACGACCTCTCCGCAAAACTCGTGTCCGAAGACGATCGGCAGCGTCTTGACGCGCTTCTGGGCCCAGTGGTTCCAGTCCCATATGTGAACGTCCGTGCCGCAGATGGAGGTCATCTTCGTCTGGACCAAGACCTCACCATTGCCGGCGACTGGCTTATCCACGTCCTCGACCGACGCTCCCGGCTCCCTGTTCCTTTTGACAACCGCGTGCATCTACGGTTCACAGCTCCTATTGTCTAGGAGTGGACATTGGTTTTGGTTCTTAAGCGATTTGGGGGTACAAAGAAGCTCGACAGAGAATCCTTCATCTGGTTTCCGGAGCATCTTGTCATGGGGATAGATTGACCGAAGCACTGGAGGAAGCATATCAATCATCCAGCGTTCCTCCAGCCGGGAAGGTCAACTGGAAGAGCATCATCGGGCTTCTCCCTGCGGGCATGCTGTACGCTATGGCATATTCCAGTTTCTTCAACCATTCTCAGAGGGACGATTACACTCCTCTGGGTTACATCTGGAGTTTGTGTGGCTTAGCATTGGTCGTTGTCTCGATGATCGGGATCCGCACGATCAGGTTCGGAGAGAAGAGCGACGCAACTTCATTCATCATGTTCGGCTGGGCGTGCTTGTCGGCTCTGCTAGGGTTTGTATTCCTAGCCGGGGGGCCCTTTCCTCACAACGCTTGGCTCGGATTCGGCTATGTGATGATGACCATGATGCTCATGAATCTTGGTGCGATTATCTTCGTGTGGGACTCCCTGACCGGCATCTTCGGAGCGTACGCAAAGGCGATCATAGTAGCGATGGGGTCCGCAGGAATCATCGCAGCTGGCGTGTGGGCTTGGTTTTGGATACAATACTAATGACAGGACATTCGACGTAGCGAAACGATGTGATTGGTAATTAGGACAGTGAGATGCGCTTGCGGGCAATGGGACACTCGACCGCCCTCCCGCACTTTCTGAACATGTTCGCGTGTTCGGTGTGCACAGGCACCACGACCTTCGGGCCGATCCTCCGGACGATGTCGAATATCTCTTCCATGTTGGCGTGCCCTGACGCGTGCGCCTGGTGGAAATCAAGGTTGAACCGCTTAATCCAGTTCTGCAGGATCTCCTCCTGAACATCGTCCTCCTCGAACGGCTCGCTCTTGGACCTGATGAAAAGGCTTCCCGGGCTAGGGAGTATGTCTATGAGCTCGGTCAGCTGCATTATGTCAGTCTGGAAGATCAACTGCTCCTGTCGTTCGGCAACATCGTCGCAACACATCACATGGTCGTTGCGCCCCAGCATATCCTTGTAGTGCTTGTCATGGGGCAACGGCCTGGACATGCCCTGGCGGACGTAAACCAACATGTTCGGGTCCGTCATAGGGTCAGGGACCGATATTCGCCTGTCGCCCTTGAGGGATTCGAGGAGGTGGGCCACCTTTGTCGAAACCACGAACTTCCTCCCGGTCGCCTTTGCGACATCTCTGTAGGTGCGCATGCGGTCGACGTCCTTGGGGTAGAACGAGACTATCGCCAGCTTCTTGCTGCTCGTCACCAGCTTCCTGGCCTTCTCCTCCACCTCCTTCTCGGAGAGGTCTACTCTTGGATCTTTGGGGGAAACTCGGGTGCCTTCGCATATCAACGCAATCGGCTTCTCCGCGGCAGCGCGATTCACGAACTCCCTCGTCATGTCGCTCCTGGGCCCGTGGAGCCTGAGGTCCCCCGTGTAGACGACACACCCCGTCGACGTATGTACTAGGAAACCGTATGCCCCCGGGACAGAATGATCCACATGGACTGGCTCGACCTCTACAGAACCGATCCTGATCCTCGATCCAGTCCGGAAGGTCTTGAAATCATGGTCACCGAATGATATGTTGGTCCCGCCTGTCGCCTCCCACGATTGTCTGATGGCATCAGCAGCCGCTCCCAGATGGACGGGGATTCTATCATCGACGAACTTGAGGTGCATAGCATGGTCGAAGTGCATGTGAGAGATGAATATCGCATCAAACTCAGGCTTCGAATGCTTCAAGTCCGTGTGCTTGAGCCACTTCTCACCGTACAACCCTTTGATCTGGGGCATCAGGTCGAAGAAGAAGTAGTCCTTGAGCCCGGTCCTCGACTCGCGTGGCATCAGCCAGTCAACGAAGAATTCGTCCTTCATGTTGAACGGCTCGCCGAAGTCGAGGAATATCCTGGTGTCCCCGTCCTCGAGAAGGATCTTGTTGCCGCCTATGTGGTCCACCCCACCGTAGGCCGTGATATTGATCATCTTGCTACGCCTCGATCTTCCTCTCAACTGTCGCACCTCATGCGCCTGGGACGGCAATCAACCTTTTGGTCGCGGAGCGGTCGCCACAGGCAATCCCAGTTGAAGCCACGGGAACCGCGAACTCGTCTAGAGTGGCATTCCTGCGCCGGTTGCGCTCCATATCGTCGACGAGGTCGGCGATCTTCAACCACGATGGAAGGTCTCTGAGACCTTTGATCCTCTCAGCCTTCGCCCACCTGTTGTACAAACGGTCGACCAGGACGGCCTCTATTCCCGCCCTCTTCACCGGGAAGAGGTCCAGGCTTGGCATGTCTCCGACCATTACGGACTCCTCCTTCTTCAATCCGTTCTGGTAGAGATAGCGTTCGATCTGCTTCCCCTTGTCCCCGTTGAGCATGATCTTGTCGAAACAGTCTCCGATTCCGAACTTCTTCAGAAGAGCGCTCAGGATGTCCTCCGTGTTGCGCGACACCAGGCAGAGAGTGTCGACCTGGCGTCTCAGCTGATGGAGCGCCTCATAGACGCCATCGTCGAGTTCGAAGAACTCGAGCGCAGCCTCCGGAGTCGGGTCCGCCCAAAACACCCAGCGCGATCTGCCGCCCTTGGGGACATAGAGCGTCCCTTCAGCGTCCAGGAACACGTGTTTGAATTTGCGAGGCCTGCGTGCATCCCCTTGTTCCATGATTGACCGGAGCTTCAGTCCTAGTCTTCACAGGAACCCAAGACCGTATGACATCAGACGATACCATGTTGGGCAATTGAGACTAATATTAGTATGACAATCATTCTGACGGTATCACGAGAAGTAAAAGCATCCTGCGGCATACAGTACCTCGGAGAGAGATATGGTCGTAATATTCGGAACCCTCGGATATCGCCCCAAGTCGCTCATACCCACGATCAGGTCCACGCCAGACGTGCAAAAGGTCGTTTTCTACTGTGGGGCTGACCACTCTGACCCGGATGCGGTCAAGAAGGTCTCGGAGGCCCGGAAGGCCGTGGTCGACTATTGCAGGACCATGAAGATATCTGTGGACGCGGTCGACCTAGACGACCCGTTCGATTTCAAGAACATCGCGTTAAGGATAAGAGGGGATATCAGAAAACACAAGCGTGAGGGGAAGGAGATCGCGGTCTTCAACATAGCCGGAGGGACCAGGCCTACCTCCTCCGCTGCATTGCTGGTCTGCATCCTGGAAGGGATACCGACCGTATACGTCCACGATGTGACTTACGAGGAGATCCACCTGCCCCTGCTCAGGATGGAATACAACAAGGTGCTCTCAGGCGAGGAGCGGGAGATCCTGAAGGTGCTCTCGAAGAGCAAGTCAAAACCGGTGACGGAGGTCGAGCTGGCAACTCTGGTCGGCAAGCACAAGGCCACGATAAACCACCACATAAAGAATCTGGTGTCGAAGGGCGCTGTGAGGCTGGAGAGGCACCCTGATGACATGAGGAAGAAGATCGTGCGGGTGGAGGAATCGACAGAGCTGCTCCTTGGTGATGAGGATTGAGAGTCCTGGTCTCGACCTTCAGCATTGGGGACCTGGACAAGGTCCTTCTGGCCATGAAACACCTGCCATACGAGAGGCTAGTCCTGATGGGCGACAGAGACATTGAGGAATCCAGCGACTTCAACAAGATCCGAGAGCTGGAAGCGATGACCGGCCATGATGTCACGGTTGAAATCGTAGATGATGCCGACTTCATGGAGCTCGTTGAAGGTGTATCTGAGGTCCTTCAAAGACAGGCGCGCGACTCGAGCACGGGGACAAGGAACGCGGTGAGCTTGAACATAAGCGGAGGCGACAAGCTTCTGGGGGACGCCGCCCTCTTCGCCGCCTTCAGGTCCGGGGTTGACGCCTACCATTGCGATGGGAAGTTGGTCAGACTGCCAGTTGTTCATGGAGCCACGGCCGTCGACAGATTCACTCCGCTCCAGGCGAAGTTCATCGCTGGCATAGGTGAGGAATGGGTCTCGCTGGGCAAGATCATCGAGGGCATGCAGCCTGTAGGAAAGTCGGCCACCGAGCGCGTGATAAGGGAGCTGAGGAAGGCCGGTCTGCTGAGATCCGAGGTCCGCTCAGGCGAGGTGCTCCTGTCGCTCACGGATCAAGGGAGAGAAGTGCTCCGAGCCATCCGGATAGTCAAGAGGGACTGAGACCCTGTCAGCGCTCTATGTCCTCACCGCCCTCGAGGATCTGCTGCGCCAAGGCATAGATGTCCTCGAGGCCTTCACCGGTGTCGGCACTCACTGGAACGACCGTCCTGCCGGCCCCTACCGTCTCCAGGGCCTGTAGGAACTCCGCACTCACCTGGGTCTGGCTGTCGACGTTCTCATCGATTAGCGCGTTGTACAGAGCGTAGTAATCCCTGCTCCAGAGGTCTATCTTGTCGCGGTCGATCTCAGATAGTACATCCACCTTGGAGAGCAGAGACAAGGTCGGGATCTGCAGCCGGAAATGGACCGTCGCCGCGAGCATGAGCGAGGAAATGTATCCGTTCGGCGTCTTCGCGAGCGCAGGATCGAACAGATAGGCGAGCACCGCTGATTCCCCGCTCAGTTCGTCGATTATGAAGCGGCTGCTCTGCCTGAAAGTGAACAACTCCATCTGACCGGGAGTGTCTATAAGGACATAGTCGGTGTTGAAGCCTTCGACCACTTGGGCTATCTCCTTGATGTTGAGGGCCATCATGTCCGCCGCGGCCACCTGGGCGCCGTTCGGGCCGAGGCCATACTCCTCCATGACCTCTGACAACTTGATCCAGTCCCTGACATCGACATCCGGCGCATACAACAGCGTGTCCACGCCCGGATCGAGGTTCACGGTGACCCCATCGTAGCCCTGGTTCTGCAGCCACAGAAGGAACGCATTCGTCAGCGTGCTCTTGCCGCTCCCCGCGGTCCCGATAAAATACATGTGTTTTGCAGCCATTTCGAGGCTCCTTGTTGGAGTGAAAGAGCGGGCCTGAAGGGATTCGAACCCTTGGCCAACCGGTGTCTCCGACGATCCCTTTCAGAACCGAAGTAAGAGCCGGTTGCTCTACCTAGCTGAGCTACAGGCCCGCAGGTTCGCAGTATATTATGACCATTTATATAACTATCGCGGTGGCAACTAAATGACTGGATGACTGGCCAACTCCTCTTCAGACCTAGCCCAATGCTAGAAATGTGCATCGGGCAATTCAAAACACAATTATATAAGATACAATAGATGATTTATAGAAAGGGTTTGAAACGTTCATGGACCTCACTGCTCGGAGAACTCCTTCACGATGTTCTCCAACTTCTTAGACACGGTCGCGTCCAACGGGACGGGCTTGTGGGTCTTGAGTATGTTGTCCACCTTCTCCAGTGCGACCGTCATCGGATCCCTGGAGCCCTTCTTCACCCACATGTCGTACGGGTCGCTGTCCCACAGCATCGGGATCATGATTTCCCTCATGTGCTTCAGAGTGTGCACCTGGGACAGGTAGCTCCCGCCTATCCCGACCTTCTTGATCATGTCGAGCGCGATCGTCTCCTGGTTCACTTCGAACCCCTTGAAGATGGTGATCGTCATCCGCGCGATCTCGTGGTCCAGAAGCAGCTGCTCGTAGGAGAGCAGTGTGGAGCCATCAGGAACGCCGAGCCCGTTGACAACCTCTCCCCCAACCCTTGCACAGTCCATCGCCATGGTCGTGTTCTCGAGGCACGCCTGCAGTCCAGGCACCTTTGTGCCCGAGCCGAATCCACCGACGGAGTTGGGCAGCTTGCAGTACCTGGACATCTGCACAGCTCCGGAGCACAGGAGGGTGCTCTCTGGTGCTCCGCCCATATAGGAGCCAGTCCTGGGATCCATACTGGAAAGAACTGAGCCGTAGATCACAGGCGCACCGGGCGAGTGGGCCTGCATGATGCAGACGACGGCCAATGTCTCAGCATGGTTCACGACCAGGTCACCAGCAAGGGTCACGGGCCCGCTGATGCCAGCCTGGGCCATCCCCGTGATGTGGAGGGGCACGTGGTTCTCCGCCCAAACCATCGCAGCGTCCGTCGCGGTCCCGTCGAGCATCAAGGGGGACATGGTGCAGAGCATCGCTGAGATGTAGTGCCTCCTCCGGAGTTCCTCGAGTCCGCCCATGACCTCAGCGGCCATCTTGACCTGCGTCCTTGCTTCTTCCACAGTCGTTGTGGATTCAGAGAGAAGGTGCTTCTGAGTGTTCTCCATCGCCACCTTCATCCCGTGGATGACATGGACCTTCTCTGGCAAGTCGGTCACGACGACCATCGGCTCGTAGATGCTGACATATGGAAGGTAGTCACTTATCACGGTGGTCTTTCTGATGTCCTCCAGGACCGGCTTCCTTCTAGTATTGTTGGCCGAGTCCCATACGGACACGCCGCATCCGTCCGTGGTGTAGTAGCTGTGGGTTCCGTCCAGGGGCAGGTCGAATTCATTCGTCCTGCCCGCCAGAACGATCTTCTGCGGGGCCTTGCTGACTAGCGACTTGACGACGTCCTTTGGAAACTTGACGTCGGGGCTCCTGTCATCGACTATCGCCCCCGCCCTTTTAAGCGCGGCCCTGGCGTTCTTGCTGTGGACCCTGATGCCCGTAGTCTCCATGACCTCGAGGGCCGCCTCGTGTATCATTCGTTTGTCGTTCTCACTCATGGTGTCTACCGGTTTCTGTATTCTGAACCTCTGCGCGAAGTCTGTCATCTTCTTCACTTCCTCCTGATACGCATCAGGTATTGGGCGACTGTTAGATATGCAATTGGAAATGGTTTGCTACGGAACTCGCCGAGACGCTTGAGGAATGCGGCTCAGTTCCTACGTCGTTCCAGATCGTCCGTCCCAAAGCTCTTTGAGTACTCTCTGACCAAGCTGTCGATGTTCTTCCTTACCTCGGTCTCGAGGGGCTCTGGGTGATGCGTGTTCAGTAGCTCCATCATGCGTTCCTTTGCACGCTTCTTCGCGTCCTTAGAGCCCATCTCGTCCCACTTGGTCCTCGTCCACCGGTCCGACAGCTTCGGCATCAGGTGCTCCTTGCGGAACTTGACCATCGTGTCCATCTGCTTGAGATAGTTCCCCATCGGACCCACCTTGGCGATCACATCGACCGAGAGAGTGTCCTCGTTCACCTCTATCCCCTCAGCGAACCTGAGGGCGTTGGATGCAATCTCGTCATCGATGACCGATTGAACGGGTGAAAACGAGTTGAACGCCTCCGTGGACCCGATGAACAGGTCAGAGAAATCAGCGCCTGCGGATGCAGCTGCCAGAGCAGCGAAGGCTTTCTCATAGGCGGCCTGCTCATCGACCGCTTTCGAGTCACTCTGCACACCCATGTTGCTAGGAAGTCTGTAGTATTTCGCAAGCTGGACCGCGCCAACGCCAATGAGAGAGAACTCGGGAGACCCTGTCGCAGCCATGCTTGTCCTCATGTCCAGCGGACAAGAAACGGAACCGTAGATGATCTTCGGAGCTTTGGTCACGCAGCTGGCAATCACGATCGAGCTGAGCACCTATGCATTCTGCTGGACCAGAAGCCCGGCGATCGATGCAGGGGCGGTGCCTCCTGCAAGGGCCATGACGGTCACGAACACCGGCATGTCCATGCTTACGTACCCGAGCAACCCCTCGAGCATCGTGTGCTCGTGCGCGAGCGGGCTTATTGGGTCGACATATCCGCAGAAGAGCGGTTTCTTGCGCAGCATCTCCCTGTCGCCGTAGATGGCCTCGCCCAGCCTCATTGCCAGCTCGACATCATTCTTGTCAGTGCTCCCGCCGAAGGTCAGCTTGGAGGAGTTGATCAAGCCAGCAGCCATCGCAACGACTCTCTTGGCATTGTCAGGAACATCGCTCAATGACATCGGGACGTAAGCGATCTGGACGTTGTCCAGAGCGTCCAGCAACTGACAGCAGAGAATACCGTCCGCGAGCGTCGCGACCCTGGCCTTGTCGGTCTCCGGGTCTATGTAGTAGACACTCTCCGCTCCAGGGCCCATCTTCGTTTTTCCATCCACCACTTCGATGGTGTGCTTCTCGCTCCTTGCATGCCACTTGAAGTTGTGCTTGCAGTTCTTCACGGCTTCCATCACAACCGGCTCATGCATCTTGACAATCCTCGTCTTCCGGTCGACCATCAATCCTTTCCGCTCGAGGAGGTCAAGGGTCAGATCAGAATTGACAAGGACGCCGGTCTTCTCAAGAACCTGGAGAGTGGCGCCATGGATGGCGTCCAGCTGATTCTTCTCCAATACCTTCAACATCTGTCTCCTAGACACCATGGGACCACACTCCGTTCGCCGGAAACGAGTTCGACTTGGACAAATTCCAAAGAGCAAAGCTCTCAGAAACCTCTCTCACCTGACGCTCCGGTGGCCGGACAACATCCTTCATTTAGATAAATTGATGCCCAAGACTTCAGGGAAAATTGCGTCCACAAAGGACCACTGAGCGAGCTCATCTGCTATTCGCCCATCAAAGCATTTATGATACAGGGTCGCAATGGCGACGCTGGATGCACGATAGTTTTGTTGCCATCCTCAGCAGCGGGAGTAGCGGCAACTCGGCTCTTGTCATGTCCAAAGACTCAGGAGTCCTCATAGACGCCGGGATATCGTGTCGCGAGCTCGAACGTAGGATGGCGTTGTTCGGCGCAGAGCCGACGCAAGTCGAGGCCGTAGTGCTCACACACGAACACACCGACCATGTCAGGAGCGCCAAGAGGTTCGGCGACGAATATGGTGTGCCCGTGTACGGCACTCGAGGAACTCTGGCTCTCACACCGCTCGATGGCGTTGAGACCGTAACCTTTCCCGCAGGGAAGACCTTCACAATCGGTTCGCTGCATCTGAAACCATTCAAGGTTCGTCATCTCGCGGCCGATCCGGTCGCATTTTCCATCAATGTCGGCTCGAAGAGAGTCAGCATCGCCTCTGACCTGGGATGCATCACAGCGAGCGTTGTGGACGAGATGAGCGATTCGGACCTCCTTATGATCGAAGCCAATTACGACGAGAAGATGCTCCTCGGAGGCAGTTATCCTGAATTCCTGAAGAGAGCGATAAGGGGGGACAATGGCCATCTGTCGAACGATGACGCGGGCAGGCTCTCGGCGAAGACAGCCACCTCAAGGACCAAGAAGGTCGTCCTGGTGCACTTGAGCAATGAGAACAACACGCCTGAGAGAGCGAGGGAGACTGTAGAGCAGAGCCTTAGACAATCGAAGCTGCAAACAGAAGTGAAGGTCACGGAACACGGAGCGGCGAACGGCCCATTCGCACTATCCTGAGCCTATCACGCTTGCTTTGCCGTGTGAAACGAGTGTGTTCGCGATGCCCCTCGGAAGCGAGATGATGTCCTCCTTCTTCAGCTTATAATCCTTGTCGACGCCCGCGAACGTCGGAAGGTCTTCAAGCACCCGAACAAGGACCAGTTCGTCCCTGGCCTTATCGCCGGTGTCTTCTGGATTCTTGTCCTCACACGCCTTTGCCGCCGGTGCTTCGGGCAGTTCCGTCACGTCCCTCGGCTGAGTGAATCTGGGCCCGAGCTCTTCGAAGTCTGCATTCGAATCTTTGTGCGCTCCGATAACGGATGTCAGGCTGGAGAAAAGAACCAACTCGTCGGGAGTCAGGTTTCCCGTGTCTGGATTGTCCCCAGCCACCTTCCTCAAGGCGAGAAGCGCGATCTTCCTCTGCCTTAGCTCGTATACCCTCTTCGACTTGTCGATGGCCTTCTTGAGCTGGTCGTTGAGCATCATGCTGGCCTGGGACATCGGGTTCATGGCGATCTCGCGCTCGCTCTCCTTCCTCAGAGTCTTGATGTAGGCGCTCATCTTGTCATATAGGGCGGGATCGGCCTTTGTCAGCTGAGAGGACTTGTTCTCCTGTCTGAAAAGACCCATGATGTCCTCGTAGGTCATATCCCCCCTCTCAGCGGCCATCAAATCAAGCATACATCATTAACGTATTTAGTGCTTGTGCGCTGCAGTCAGTGAAGCAGCAACTATTATGACAGCTTGTCATTACTGCCTGAGGACAAACGATGGCCTCGACCAGCTTCTTGAGACCACTACGCTCGGGATGCGCACTCGTCGTGGACGCGTCTCCGGGAGCGCAGAAGACCGAGATCGTTGGAGTCAACGAGTGGCGAGGTACGCTCCAGATCAAGATCGCTGCTGAACCAAGAGAGGGAGCGGCCAATGAAGAGCTAGTGAGATTCGTTGCTGAGAGGCTGGGCGTCCCGAAGGGGGCAATCAAGATCCTCAAAGGGCAGAAGTCCACTCACAAAGTGCTTCTGTTGCCTGTATCCGCTGAGAAAGCAGCCACTCTCGTGGAGCGTGATTGAGTGCTCTCCGCTGAGGAACGACTTGAGCAGCTCGAGAAGTTGTTCGAAGAGCTGGAGGATCTCAGCGACGACGCTCCCGTGATTGTAGAAGGCGCTCGAGACGTGGCAGCGCTGAAGCGTCTGGGCATCACGAAGAATGTCATTGCCCTGCACAAGGGGGTTTCCATATTCTCGTTCTGCGAGGAACTCTCGCGAAGATCGAGGGCAGCCATCGTACTCACTGACTGGGATAGGAGAGGCGGGATGCTAGCGAGAATGCTTAGGAACGGCCTGAAAGCGAACGGCGTCGAGGTCAATGATTACATCAGGACTCGGATAGTGATCCTGTCGAAGAATGAGATCAAAGATATCGAGAGCTTGCCCACCTTCATTGAACGCCTGCGATCGATGTGATCTGGGCAGGCCATGCAAGGGCAGCATGGTTGAAGGACAAATGATTTAGATTAGAAACTCAATGAAACGTGCATGGCCCTCTCCGAGTGTTCTCTGGAGATGCTCCAGTACCTCAAGCTGAAGTCCGTCGACGAGCTTTTCAAGGACATACCGAGGGAAGTCAGGATCGACGGCCTCAGATTGCCGGACGGGCTGTCCGAGCTCGAGTTGAGACGCGAGCTCGAGACCATGATGGCTGTGAACAAGACGGCATCGTCTCAGCCGACATTCCTAGGCGCGGGGGTATACCATCACTTCATACCCGCTGCAGTTAGAACGATAGCCTCCAGGGGCGAGTTCATCACCTCATATACTCCATATCAACCAGAGATCAGCCAAGGGATGCTCCAGTCGCTCTTCGAGTACCAGTCGTTCATGGCCGAGCTCACTGCCATGGACGTCGTCAACTCGAGCATGTACGACGCATCGACAGCACTCGGTGAAGCGGTTCTAATGAGCCACAGGATCTCAGGCGGGGACACTTTCCTAATGAGCAGGGCCGTGAGCCCCGAGAAGAAGGATGTAGCGAGAACCTATGCCAGGGGAGCGGACATCAAGATTGTAGATGTCATGTACGATCCGCATACGGGTCAGGTCGATCTCGCTGACCTGAAATCGAAGGTCAAGAACAACATCACAGGGTTCTATTTCGAAACGCCCAATTTCCTGGGGCCAATCGAGACGCAAGCTCATGAGATACGCGGGATGCTCGGCGACAAAACCATGGTCGTTGGGGTGAACCCGATGTCTCTTACGCTCCTCAGGCCGCCAGGAGACGTGGGCGCGGACATCGTCATCGGTGACGCCCAGGCCTTCGGAACACCCATGAACCTCGGAGGCCCGATGATTGGCATATTCGGATGCAAATCGGAACATGTGAGGAAGATGCCCGGCAGGATCATCGGCCTCACGAATGATATAGACGGCAAGCGCGCCTACTGCATGACCCTTCAGACAAGGGAGCAGCACATACGCAGGAGCAAGGCGACCTCGAACATCTGCACGAACGAGGCGTTGGTGGCTCTGACCGCAGCCGCATATCTATCTATCGTGGGGAAGTCAGGATTGAGAGAGATAGCGGCGAAGAACGTGGAGAACATGCACTCGCTCGCGACCAGGATCAACTCGGTCAAGGGCTTCAAGGCGCCTCACTTCAGATCGGCGCACTTCAACGAGTTCGTTGTCTCATCCGACCTCAACTCAGACAGGGTCCACAAAGAACTTCTCGCAAAGGGAGTTCACGGAGGCCTTGTTCTGGACAGATTCTTCCCAGAGCTGAAGCACTCCGCGCTGTACGCGACGACCGAAATGCACACAAAGGCGGACCACGACCAGCTGATCGCCGGCCTGGAGGCTGTCAGATGACCTACCACCAAGCGGTCCACGAGGTCCCAATCATATTCGAGAACTGCGAGCGGCCGACGACTGCAGATAAGTTCGATCCCACCCTTGGCGGGAAGCTCCCTGAGGAGATCGTGAGGAAGGAACTCAACCTTCCGGACCTTCCGGAGAGGGATGTCGTGAAGCATTTCATCAACCTCTCACAGATGAACTTCGGAGTCGACAACGGATTCTATCCGCTGGGCTCGTGCACCATGAAGTACAATCCGAAAGTGTGCGATGAGATTGTCTCGATGAGGACGGTCACCGACATCCACCCGCTCCAGGACCCATCGACAATACAAGGCGCCCTGAAGCTGATGTACGAGCTCGAGCAGATGCTGTGCGAGATCGGAGGAGTCGACACGGTCACGCTTCAGCCTGCCGCGGGAGCCCATGGCGAGTTCACGGGCATACATCTCGTGAAAGCATACCACGAGGCGAACGGGGAGACCAGGAAGGAGGTCATACTCCCTGATACTGCTCACGGGACCAATCCAGCGAGCGCAGCGATGGTCGGCTACGACGTCCTCGACCTGCCTTCCAAGGAGGGATGCGTTGATGTCGAGGCGCTCAAGGCGGCCGTGTCCAAGGACACCGCAGCGTTCATGCTGACGAACCCGAACACCCTCGGCCTGTTCGAGAAGAACGTAAGGGAGATTGCAGGCATACTTCACGATGCGGGAGCGCTCCTGTACTACGACGGCGCGAACCTGAACGCCATCATGGGCAAGACATCACCTGGAAAGATGGATTTCGACATCGTCCACTTTAACCTGCACAAGACTTTTGCGACTCCTCACGGCGGGGGCGGTCCCGGCGCGGGGCCGGTCGGAGTCAAGAAGAAGCTGGAGGAATTCCTGCCCGTCCCGAGAATCGTCGAAAACAAAGGAACCTACTCGCTGGACAGCAACAAGCCAAAGAGCATAGGCAAGGTGAGGGCTTTCTTCGGCAACTACGCAGTCCTTGTCAGAGCCTATGCTTACATCAAGATGCAGGGGGGCAAGGGGCTTGTATCGGTGTCGGAGAACGCGGTCCTCAACTCCAACTACCTGAAGGAGAGGCTGAAGGGCAGCTTCGAGCTACCCTATGATCCGCTCCGGAAGCACGAGTTCGTCCTGAGCGGGAGACCTCTGAAAGCGAAGGGGCTCAGGACCCTGGACTTCGCGAAGAGGCTGCTCGACTACGGTTTCCACGCTCCGACGATCTACTTCCCCATCATCGTGGACGAGGCCATCATGATCGAGCCCACCGAGACGGAATCCAGAGAGACACTGGACGCATTCGCCGATGCGTGCGAGGCAATCCTGAAAGAGGATCCCGAGCTCCTGCACTCTGCACCCCGGAATACTACCAGAAGAAGGCTTGACGAGGCGAAGGCCGCGAGGGACATGATCTTCAGCTGGCGCGCCTACGAGAAGAAGCTCCAGGGCGGGACCGGCGGGCAGTAGACATCAGCGCTTGAACTGGGCGCTGATGAGCGTCCTGGTGCTGGTCACACCGGGTATCGTGCGTATCTTGCCAAGGACATCGTCGCAAAGGACATCGTAGTCCTTGGTCTCCATGCGGACTATCATGTCGAACTGGCCGAACAGCTGGTGTACCTCCGAGAGACCTGGCACCTTGCGCAGATGCTCAAGGACCGAACCCTCCTTGCCTGTTGCGGTGGTTATCAATACGTAGGCCACGACCAGCTGAATCACCTGAATTGGCCTGTAACGTGCTTCTGCCCTACTTATAACCTATCGGAGCGGGCCAGCTGGAAAAATACGATGTGAATGATTATTTATGCTCATCCCCCAATCCGAGAACGACCGCATGACAGGCTTCGTTGTGTTCGAGGGCATAGATGGCTGCGGGAAGTCATCCGTTGCTAGACTCGTTGCCGAAAGGATCGGCAAGCGGGCCGTGCTCACTAGAGAGCCGACCGAATCTTGGATAGGGAAGGCTGTCAGGAAAGGCGACAAGCACAAGGTCAGCCCCTACACGGACGCACTCCTGTTCATGGCAGATAGGGCTCAGCATTCCATCTGGATCTCCGAGCAGCTCAAGAAGGGGAAGCTGGTGCTCTCCGACAGATACTATCATTCTACGGTGGCGTACCAGGCGGCCTACTTGAAGGACAAGTTCGACGGGGACGCATTCAAGTGGCTTCTTGAGGCTAATGAGAGGATATCGCTACATCCCGAACTGACGGTACTTCTGGTCATATCTCCGGAGTCCGCCCTTGAGCGCATCAGAGGCACTAGATCCAAACTATCTCGGTTCGAGAAGCTGGACTTCCTGAGGGAAGTCCACAGCAACTACCTGAAGCTCGCGCGGCAGGACCGTTCAATCGTCAAGGTCGATGCCAAGAAGGACCTCGGGTCAGTCGTCGAGAAGGTACTCCAAGAAATCAAGAAGAGGAAGCTTTAAGCGTATAGGAAATCTCATGAGTGATGCAATGCACCCAGCAGACCATCTGAGGGGATCCAAGAGCGACAGGCTCAAGGGACGCAAGATCGTCCTAGGCGTCACGGGCAGCATCGCTGCCGTGGAGACCGTGAAGCTCTGCAGAGAGCTGATCAGGAACGGAGCGGAAGTCCATGCCGTGATGTCGAAGGACGCGCGGGTCATCGTCCACCCGTGGGCACTCGAGTTCGCGACGGGCAGACCCGTCATCACTCAGATAGACGGCGGGGTCCAGCATGTCGTGCTGTGCGGAGACGTGCCGGACAGAGCCGACCTGCTTCTCATAGCCCCTGCGACGGCCAACACGATCTCGAAGATGGCATACGGGATCGATGATACTCCGGTCACAACGATGGCGACCACGGCGATCGGAGGCGAGATGCCGGTCATGGTCGTGCCTGCGATGCACGGATCGATGATGGCCCACAAGATCGTGAACGATAACATCAGGAAGCTCGAGAAGCTGGGAGTGATTTTCCTTAAGTCGAAGATGGAGGAGTCAAAGGTGAAGATGCCCTCCATAGACTACATCGTCTCTTCAGTCATAGCAGCCATCGGGAAACGGGACCTCGTTGGAAGAAAAGTGCTCGTGATCGCCGGGGCGACCGAGGAGCCCATTGACGATATCCGAGTGGTCACGAACAATAGCTCAGGCGAGACGGGAGTGGAACTCGCGAGGGCTGCTCACGAGAGGGGCGCTAATGTTGAGCTCTGGATGGGCAGATGCGACACCGGACTCCCGGAGCATATCGACACCGTCCGGTTCTCCTCCTTCAACGACCTGTCCAAGCTGCTGAAGGGCAGGAGATTCGACATCGTGTTCTTCCCAGCAGCAGTCTCGGACTACTCCCCAGCCAAGATGCTAGGGAAGATCCCTTCCACCGAGAAGAGCCTGACGCTCGTGCTCAGGAGGAACCCGAAGCTCATAGACACCATCAAGGCCAAACTGGTAGTTGGATTCAAGGCTCAGGCGCGCGTGAACGATGAAGAGCTGGTCAAGGATGCATTGGCCCTCATCAGGCGCTCGAAATGTCACCTAGTCGTAGCCAACAAGGTCGAGAACGTCAAGAGGGGGAAGACGCATGTTGTGCTGGTCAAGAAGGACGTGGAACCAGAGCACCTCGAGGGCACCAAGCTCCAGGTAGCCGACATGATCATAGACAAGGTCGTCAGGATGATTGAATGATTGCCAAGGCGTTCTGCCCTGGGCACATTACCGGTTTCTTCCAGATATGCGAGGTAGAGGATTTGCTGTCGACTGGCTCTAGAGGGGCGGGGCTCTGCCTCTCATTGGGAGCTACTTCGAAGGTCTGGGTATCCCATTCACGAAGGCAAGCCATCGAAGTCCTGATCGATGGCAAGAAGTCGAAGGCAGAGGTAACCAGGACTGCTCTTCGGTATTTGCTGGGTAAGGACAAACTCAAGATCGAAGTCTCCACTAATTTGGACCTGCCACAGAGCCAAGGATTTGGCATGAGCGCTGCAGGTGCTCTCTCCGCGTCGCTGGCACTCGCAGAGGTCCTGGGAAGGAAGAGGCAGGAAGCTTTCGAGGCAGCACACATCGCGGAGATCATGTGCAAGTGCGGGCTCGGAGATGTTTCAGCAATCCACAAGGGCGGCATAACGATCCGGAAGAAGCCTGGGCTACCCCCGATCGGCGATGTGCTACGGATCGATGGCACGCCGGAGGTCGTCCTGGCAGTTGTCGGAAAGAGGTTGCTCACCAAGAGCGTACTCACAGACCCGGCGAAGCGGGAGGCAATCAACGAGAACGGTTCCAAGAGAGTTGATGAGCTTATGGGAAATCCCACGGTGGAGAAACTGATGGAGTTGTCCGCCTCGTTCGCGGTTGAATCGGGCCTGGTATCGAAGCGGATAACGGAGGCAATGGACGCTGCCTCCAAGCTGGGAATGGCGAGCATGTCGATGCTTGGCAGCTCCGTGTTTGCGATCGGAGACAAGAAGGGACTCGCGACTGTCCTATCAGATTACGGCGAGGTCTGGGTCTGCAGGGTGGATGTCAAAGGGCCTCATATGATCTAGCCCCGCAGGTACCTAGGATCGCCCTCGACATGCAAATGTAAAATACGCGCAAAGTCATTGGACCGTTGATGGTAGAGGGGGGTTCGGAGACGGAGGAAACAACATCTGAGTCCTGGGACGTTCGGACCCATGGTCTCGAGCAACTCAAGGAACTCAACGCCATGGAACGGAACCAAGACCGAAGCTACTGGGCGTCCAGCGCAATTTTCGTGGCCGCGAGCGCTATACTCGCAGTCGTCTTCTTCCAGCAGGAGGAACACTATCTGGCGAGGTCGGCCATTGGGGCACTGGGGCTATTGACCACGGCAGTCTGGCTCTTGATTGCGCTACGTTCGCATCAGTTCGAGACGCTGTGGATGAAGAGGGCGGAGGCGCTCGAGGAGAAGCTAGGGGTGGATCCGAAGTACAGGATATGGGGAGAGAGACCAAAGGGGTTCTCTAGCTGGCACTCGATGCTATTGGCAATGGGCGGATTCGTCGCATTCTGGGTGGTCGGGGCGGCGTTTGCCGTCTGGAACCTCTTGGACTGAGGCCGGTCACTCGAACAGCGTGAACAGCCTGTCGTCTCCGCCCACGTCGAACAGTCCTATCCTGGCGCCACTGTCCAGCCATCCATGGGCGTAGTTGATGCACGCAAATGCGTTCACGAGGTCTCCCTTGTGCGAGAAGTCCTTGGCGTCCTCGAAATACGCCTTGGCCATCTTGAGGAAATCATCTGCGAGTTTTCTGTTGAATGACTTCTCTGGCGCAGCGATCTTCAACTTACCCAGAGCTTCTGAGGTCAGAGCGATGTACCGTTCGACCCTTTCCTCCGTCATCATGACGCCCTTAGAGGCCATGTCTACATCCTTCTGGACGGGATGACCTCTACGCTCTCTCCGCCGTGCTTCGACTCCCTGGGCCTTATCTCAACAAGCAACGGCATCGAGACCCCGCCACCGGTGATGATCGCTGTCCCTATGGGGAGCCTCTGGATCTCCTCCTCCATGCCCACGGTCAAGCCTTCGATAGATGACGCGATGGCCTTCAGGTCGTTCGGGTTCGTCACCTTCAGTATTATCTGGGTGTTGCATTGGCTGAGAACGTTCTTGTCGACTTTGGCCGCTCTCTGCGTGATGATCATAAGCCCGAGGCCGAACTTCCTGCCCTCGGATGCGATGGTTCTGAACACCTTGGAGCACGCGACTACGCCGGACTGAGGACAGAAGTTGTGCGCCTCCTCCACCACCAGCATCATGGGCGGTATCTTGCCGACCTTGCGGAGCTCGAACAGGGTGTTCCCGATCCTGTTGACTATCAGCTCCTGGATGTCGGGCGGAGTCCCTCTCAGGTTGATGATGGTGCACTTGCCCTTCTGGATGAGCTCGTCTATCTTAGTGCCCTGGTCCGCGAACACCTCTATCTCGTTCAGGTACTCGAGCTCGTTGATGAGCGTGGCGCACGAAGGTTCAGCGTTTGCTTCGAGGACCGCGATGATGTCGTTTATGGAGTAGTTGCCCTTCGTCTCCTTGAGGGCGTCCACGGCCTTCCTGAGCATCGTGAGGAACGACCTCACGTTCTTGATGTTCGTGAGCCCTATGATCTCCCTGGCATCCAGGTTGTGCAGAGTGAACTTGAGCGGCTTCGCCCCCTTGTTGATGTTCGTGTCAGTTGCGAACTCCACGATCTTGTCATCGTAGCCTTTGGGGGAGACTCCGAAGTCACGCGTGGTCTTCTTCACTGTTCCCTTGTGCTTCATGGTGCAGTATTCGCCGTGAGGGTCCAGGACGCAGACCGTGACATTGTGCTTCATCAGCTCCTCGATTAGAGCGCCGGAACAGTACGACTTGCCACCGCCAGTCTTGCTCAAGATGCTGACATGCTTCTGTACCATCGTGTTGATATCCAACTCAACCCTGATGGCATGACCTGATAGAAGTCCTATGTAGGCTCCCGTGTCGGGGTGCTCCTCGATGCCCACTATCTTACGTATGAGGTCCTCCTTGGCCCGGAAGACGACCTCCCCGGCCTTCAGGGGGGTTCTTGGCACCTGCAACAGATTCCTCTCGTCCCTGTAACCAACCACCGAGATGACGGCAGTCTCCTTCTCATCTATGCTCACGGGCGTTCCCTGCGCCATTACCTCGACGCCCTCGATCGTGAAGTCGGTCTTCCTGACTATCTCGGAGACCTGTCCCAGAATCCAACCGTTGATCTCGTGCTTGACCTGCACGTATTCCATCTTCTCCAGCGGTCCCGTCACGCCGCAGTTGAAGGTGATCGTGCCCACGTTGCCGTATATCATTCCGACAGGCTCGAGCCCTTCAGGTGTGACCTTCCTCTTCGAAAGTAGCCTTGGCCTAGGCGTCTCATGTGGAGCTTGCGGCACCGTCCCATGCATGCTCTGGACCTGTACCCCCGGCGAAGATGGGTACGACTGGTCGATGATCTCGTTCAACTGCATCCCATCGCTGTTCCGTAATATATGTACCAAGTGTATAAATGTTTTCGCACTGGGAGTCGAGCTCCTCGGAGCCGTGAAGATATTAAAGAAGGGACATCATTCCCCGCACCACAGGTACCATGTTCGTCGTCGGGGGGTCGGCGTCGCAGCTCCTCTCCAAGGAGCTGGCGAAGAGTCTGAGGGCGAAGCTCGCCAAGGTCGAGATCAAGAGGTTTCCTGATGACGAGTGCTATGTCAGGATAGATGAAGACCTGGACGACCAGGAAGTCTTCCTCGTACAGACCTCCTGGCCGGACAGGAACATCGTGGAGTTGTTTCTGCTCCAAGATGCGATCAAGGAATTTGATGTCGACTCGCTCACGACAGTTGTCCCGTACTTCGGCTATGCCCGTCAGGACAAGCAGTTCAAACCCGGGGAGCCGATAAGCGCCCGTGCGATCGCGCGTCTCATCCAGATGAATACTGACGAGTTCATCACCGTGGACGTGCACGCCCCGAGCGTCACGGATTGGTTCGAGGGCAAGTCGGCCAAGAACGTGGCCGCGTACCCCGAGATCGGGAAGTTTCTCAAGGGCAAGAGGATCGAGCTCATTCTATCGCCGGACGAAGGAAGGGCCGACAACGCAAAGCGCGTCGCCGACGTCGTCAACTGCGAGGCAGACTTCCTCGTGAAAGAACGCTTGGACGGGGAGACGGTCAAGATGACCCCGAAACGGCTCGATGCGAATGGCAAAAAGGTGGCCGTCGTGGACGATATCATCTCCACCGGCATAACCATCATCAAGGCGGCCGAGCAGCTCAGGAAGCAAGGGGCGGCGAAGATCTACGCCGTATGCACCCACGGGGTTTTCGCCGGCAATGCCATACCCAAACTAGAAGCCGTGTGCGACGAAGTCTGCACCACTGATACCATCGAGAATCCCAAGACCTGCATTTCCGTGGCTCCTCAGATTGCAAAGATAGCCAGGGATTGAAGGCGTTGTGATTCAGGCGCTTCATTGCTCCCACCGGCACGCATCAGCAGCCATGGACAACCATTAAGACATGCATTGCAAATATGCGACCCCGAAGGAATTGGTGAGGAGATGATTCCATCGAGGTGGGCCGGTAGGGTCATCCTGTCGATTATACTCGTAATCATGCTCGTGTTCCTGTCGATATCGTTGCCCATTTTCGCAGTCCGTTATGTGGATGATTCTGGCAATTCCCACGATTCAGCCGTCGTCTACAGGGACTACATAGACAAAGATATCGGACTCAACGACCTGTTTCGCGACAGTGTTCTGAGCACGGCGATGTGGTACTTCACTGTGACGACATGGATCTGGATGTTGCTCGCCATCATGTTCATAGGATTGATGTTGTTGAACATCAGGTGGGGAAGCCTCGTTTGGGGATGGATCATGGCAATCACCGGCGCGATCTCGATAGCATACCTGTCGGCGAAGCTGGCAGCAACTAGCGGATCGCTGGCGTATGCGAACATTGAAGGATTCTACGGCACTCTGACCAGCTCAGGAGGAACGGAATATCACTGGGGACCAGGTCTTGGCTGGTGGGTCCTGCTCATCGCTGTGATCATTCAAATCCTGGCTGTCATGGCGCGGACTTATTCCGTTATTCATGAGTCCAAGACCGAGCGCGCCTGGACAGAGACCCCTCCCGCCCAGGACGGACCAAAACCTACATAAGGCTCCCTTTGTTTCCAGACCACGCCATGAAGAAGGCAGAGGACTTCAGCGAGTGGTACAACGAGATCGTCGAGAGGGCCAACCTGACGGACAAGAGATATCCCATCAAGGGGATGAACGTCTGGACGCCCTACGGCTGGAAGATCATGCAGGCGATCGACTCCCAGATAAGACAGGAGTTCGATGCGACGAACCATCTGGAAGTGTGCTTCCCGCTTCTAATCCCTGAGGACCAGTTCGCGAAGGAGAAGGAGCACATCAAGGGGTTCGACGCCGAAGTGTTCTGGGTGACGCACGCAGGTCTGAACCCGCTCGACGTCAAGCTGCTCCTGAGGCCCACTAGCGAGACGGCCATGTACCCGATGTTCGCGCTCTGGGTAAGATCCCATGCGGACCTTCCGCTCAAGACCTACCAGATAGTCAACACCTTCAGGTACGAGACGAAGCAGACCAGGGCGTTTATCCGTGTAAGGGAGATCCATTTCTTCGAATCGCACACATGCCACGCGGACTTCGAAGACGCCGAGAGGCAGGTCAACGAGGACTACGACATACTCAGGCTCCTAGCCAAGAAGTGGTGCATTCCGTACAGACTGCTCAAGCGCACTAACTGGGACAAGTTCCCAGGGGCGTTCTACACCGTCGGGATAGACACGCTCCTGCCCGATGGCAGGAGCCTCCAGCTCGGCTCGATACACCAGTACATGGAGAACTTCTCTAAGCCTTACGAAATCAAGTACGAGGACGAGAAGGGGGAGCACAGGTACGTCCATCAGACCACCTTCGGCATGAGCGAGCGCCTGGTCGGCGCGGTCGTGGCGCTACACGGCGACGACAAGGGCATCGTCCTGCCTCCCGATGTGGCGACGAACCAGGTAGTGATCGTTCCTGTCCTTGCCAAAGGGGAGACTGAGAAGGTCTCTGCAGCAGCCAGGGAATTGCACGATGAGGTCAAGGCTGCCGGTGTGAGGGCGAGCATCGACGAGAGAGATGTGCGGCCAGGCGTGAAGTACTACGACTGGGAGCTCAAGGGCGTCCCGCTGAGGCTGGAACTGGGCAAGAGGGACATCGAGAAGGGCATGGTCACATTCGTCCGCAGGGACACGGGTGAGAAGACCCTGAAGGACCGCAAGAACGTGGCAGCCGAGGTCAAGGACATGCTCGCGCTCATTGCCAAGGACATGATGGCTAGAGCGTCCAAGGAGATGGAGAACGGGATTGCTACGGTAGACAGCCTCGACAATCTGCCCGAAAAGATGATAAGAGTCGGCTGGTGCGGTGGGGATGATTGCGGACACGAGTTGGAGACACGGTCGGACATGAACATTCTCGGAACGCCAGTAGACGACGAGCATTTCTCAGGCTCTTGCGTTGTGTGCGGCAAACCGACCAAGTCCCCGGTCTACCTGGCGAAAGTCATGTGACGGTCGTCTACGCTTCGGTTGGCTTCTTCCAGTTGAGGAGGATGCCGAAGACGCCGAATGATATCAGAAGTATGTAGATCGTATAGATGCCGATGTTGCCCCTGGTGAACGGGCTCCACGTGCCATAGAGGATGCCCCAAGCCCAATAGAGCGCTACACCCGCGACCAGCAGGATCGTATAGAAGGTCAGTACGGCCTTCCGCTGGAAACCTTCGCCCTCTGCCATCATCGCGCCCAATGGATTGGTCGTATAAATGGGTTTCTAGCCCCCGGTTCTGTCTAGACTCGGGTGGTACATATAGTACCAACTATCAAGAATACGTTGTCTCGTTGACCACCAGATGCCAGTCAAGGCACACGCACGGGTCGATCCGTGCAACAGCAGCAGAACGCGCTCGACATGTGGGAGAGTGCTTGATTCCCGAATGGGCGCGTGTGTCGCGTGCGCTCGTTCAGATGTGCCCATCCAGGCGCCGTCTGCGAGCGCCGGCCTGCTGCCGACAGCCGTCTCC
>JAHIZT010000078.1 GCA_018814355.1 Candidatus Thermoplasmatota archaeon
CATCCAGTCCTGCGGACAATGTTCCGACAGGGGCATCTATGGAGCCCGAGCTATTACATTGGGACGGTGGGGCATGTGTCTGCGGAAGCGATAGCGAGGTATATCAGGGATCAGAAGTTGCGGAGGGTCGGGCGACCTGATTCCTCCCCCGAATGAATTGGAGGGTCTCCGCAGGATGGATTCTATGAAGGGGGAAGTTTATTATGGTGCAGACGAATGGTTGATGGATCAGGAGGTAGTGGGCCGAATAAGTAGCCTGCTGTCTCCTGGGTCTACGATGAAGTGAGGAGCGTAGGGGGCAATGTTCCAGGCAGTCGATCCAGATACGGTGAAGCGTAAGTTGAGATTCGACTACATGAAGGCCAGGAGCGAGGCGAACTTCAAGTCCCTCGACATGTTCACGACTCTCTTGGCACATTTCGAGAAGCCCCAAATGTCGCTCCACGATATCATCCAAGAGGCCACCCAGATCATCCAGAAGCAGTTCAGGCTTCGCTGGGTGATGATAGGCCTGAAGTCCAAGGCCGATGCAAGGTATCGGTACGAGGTACACACGGGCATGCGCGATGAGGCCTGGAAACGGCAGAACTCGAAGGTGTACAAATACGAGGACTTCAACATGACCAACAACTACGTTGCCGGGGAGATCAGCAAGCTCACCAGGGTGTATCTGGAAGAGGACAACCCCCTGCCGAAAGAGGACGAGATAGTTGTGAACCGCCCTGCTCTGCTCAAGCTGAGGCGAAGACTCGCAGAGGACACATTGGAGGCCGACTTCATCGACACACTGATCGTCGGTCCCGACAACGACCTTCTAGGATGGATCGAATACCCAGGCACCGTCACCGGCAAATTCCCAGACCCCCTGATGATCAGGTACATCGAAGTCGCCGCGTCCATAATCGCAGCGGCAATCCATTCAGGTGCCCGGTGAACCGGACCCCGTACAGCACGAACTTTTTTACCCACGTCCCCCGATGAGGTCCATCAGTAAAAGGACGATTTCAGGAGGAGCGCGGGAATGACTTACTTCATCACAGGTGGCGCAGGATTCATAGGCAGCGCGGTCGTCGACAGGCTTGCGAAGAGGAACGGGGTCACGGTCTACGACAACCTCAGCACTGGAAGAGAGGAGTTCATCTCTGAGCACTTCGGAGAGGAGTTCTTCAGGTTCGTCAAAGGAGATCTTCTCGACGTGGGCAAGCTCGCAAAGGAGATGAGAGGACACGACAGCGTATGGCATCTTGCGGCGAACCCCGACATAAGAAAGGGGACTGAGTCCACCATGGTAGATCTCGAGCAGAACACGGTGGCGACCTACAACGTGCTCGAATGCGCCCGTAGGAACGACATCAGATCATTCGTGTTCTCATCCACATCCACGATATATGGCAGGGCGAATGTGATCCCCACGCCGGAGGACTACGGGCCTTGCCTGCCGATCTCGTTGTACGGTGCTTCGAAGCTGGCTTGCGAAGGGCTCGTGTCCGCCTATGCGGAGCTGTACGGCATCAGATCCTGGATCTTCAGGTTCGCGAACATCGTCGGCCACAGGAGCACGCACGGCATCCTGTTCGACCTCGTCCAGAAACTCAACAAGAGCCCAAGGACGCTCGAAGTGCTCGGCGACGGTAGACAAAGAAAATCATACCTGCTGGTCGAAGAGTGTGTGGACGGAATGATCTACGGCTTCAAGCATGCGAAGGACAGACTGAATTACTTTAACCTCTGCGCTAGCGACCAGATAGCAGTCAAGAGGATCGTCGACGTGCTGATTGAGGAGTCTCGGCTCAGGAATGTCAAGATCAGGTACACGGGCGGCGAGAGCGGGTGGAAGGGCGATGTCCCGAGGTTCCTCCTGTCGAACAAGAAGATGGCAAAGCTAGGTTGGAAACCGAAGCATACGAGCGAGGAAGTCATCCGGGAAGCGGCGCGGATCGTGGTCAAGGAGCGGCTCAAGAAAGTCCCGAGCAGCTGGCTGTCCGTCCAGGAGCAGTAGCGGGGAGCCGCTTCCAGATATGTCAGGATATGCCGTATAGGCGCTCAAAGCTTGGGCTCTTTGCCATTGCTGAAGCTCTTGACAGTGAACCCCTTGCCTTCCCCGAGAGCGCGTTTGTCCGTCAGGAACATCGCCATCAGCGCGGCGAAGGCCATCACGATGGCGCTCAGCAGAAACACATAGTGATATGCAGTCTCGTTGGATACAAATCCTAGCAGCTCGTGCGTCACTGGATTGTATACGGGGTCCTTGTAAGCGGATAGGATGACAGTCGCAACGGCTGGACCGACGACCCCTCCGCTCGTCCGGATTACCATGTTCATGGCACTCGAGATGGCCGTCTCTCGCTGGGGAGTCGAGATGATTATCATGTTGATGCTCCCGACCATTGCGAATGACATGCCGCCGCCCATGATGGTGAGACCGACGACAAGGTCTGTCTGGGTTTCGTGGAAGAAATAGAGGTACATGAAACCGATTATCGGGATCAGCATGCCTGCGACCATGGGCCACTTCGGCCCACGCCTCTTCACTAGGAGGCCAACAGTGGGGCCGAGTATCAGCGATAGGATCGATACGGGCAGCATCAGAATACCTGTGTGCAGCGGGTCTAGATTGAACTTGAACTGGGCCATCAATGCGATCACAGACTGCGCGCCGAACAGACCGAATCCGATGAAGAAAGCGACCGTGTTCGTAAGCGCGATGTCCCTGACCTTCATCAGCGAAGGTCTAACGAGCGGGTAGATGGTATCGGTCTGGCGGACCACGAATCCTATCAAAGCTACGACAGAGATCGCGAACAACGACAGTATCACGGGATCTGTCCAGCCTCTTTCGTTCCCCTCCGTGACGGCTACGAGAAAGGACATGAGCACAAGGGCAAGGAAGGACGCCCCCACGTAGTCCACCTTGGACTCCAACCGGATCGGGGACTCCCGTATCTTGAATGCGACGAACGCAGTCGCGGCGAATGCGAACGGAATGATCGTGTGATAGGTCCACTGCCATCCCCATTTGTCGACGACGAACCCTCCGATGACGAATCCAACGGCGGTCCCGACGCCGAACATTGCGGATATGACTCCCTGAGCGACGGCTATCCTCTCGACCGGGAACTCGTCCCTTATGAGGGAGAACGCAAGAGGGAACATCGACATGCCCAAGCCCTGGAAAGCCCTTGCGGCCAGCAGGACGTAGAACGAGTCTGAGACATCCCTCGAGAAGCCGGTCAAGGTGACCGCGATGCTGTAAATGAGCATGGCGATCGTGAGCATCTTCTTCTTGCCGTATATGTCGCCCAGCTTGCCGAAGACGGGGATCGCGACGGCCCCCACGACCAGGTAGATCGTGATAATCCATGAGGCGAGGGGGAGGTCGCTCGGATACTGCAGACCGTAGGAGGCCATTACCGTCTCTAGCGACGGAAATGCCATCGCCTCGACGTACATGACCATGATCGCTATCGATGCCAGGACCAGCAGCACGATGGTCGGATAGCGGCCCTTCTTCCCAGTCTCGTTTCTGATCAGATCTTCACCACTCTCAGAAGACGGCCTGATTGGTGTTGGCGCGAGACAATCACACATTAATGAATTTTAGGGCGCTGCTATGCGCCATCCGCATGGATGCCCTCAATCAACACGTATTTGTAAGCGATTGCCATAGTCCTTTCAGAAAGAGACCCGAACGAGCATGGCTAGCATGCTCAGTGAGGGCCGAAGAGGCGGACTAAGATGGAAGGAATCAAGGTCAGATTCAGACTGAAAGTCCTAACTGACGAC
>JAHIZT010000079.1 GCA_018814355.1 Candidatus Thermoplasmatota archaeon
ATTGGACAATTGCCTTGTCTGCCGCCAATACCAGAAAAGCTGCTTCCCCGCCGTAATGATGAAGGACCTTTGACCGCGATCAGTCAGCTCAGGGAGTGAATGCCAAGGTCGAGCGCTTGGACGGCAAGATCGTCTCTGTCACGGAAGATGGCAGGTTCTTTTTGAACCATTCAACGCTGCTCGCAGATTCTGCGACCCGCTACTCTGGCCGCCTCCAGTACCCCGCTATATCTCGACCCTAGCTCAGGATCATCCGTGTGACCTAGGACCACCTCACCAGCGTATTCGTAGTCGATGGCTGCGAAGAACGCTTTGACGACATGAATTGCTGGCTCGAAGATCTGCGGCTTCGGTGAGCCAGCGCATGAAACGAACAATCCCTTGGGGCGTCTCCTGCCATCGTACACCCTTATGTGCTGCAGGTATCGCTCAATCCAGAAGCATTGGCATCTGTCTATCATGGCCTTCATCTGAGCTGTCACACCCATGAAGAATATCGGGGAAGCCATGACGATGGCGTCTACCTCGCGAATCTTGCGGTAGATTGCGGTCATGTCGTCGTTGTGTTGCCTGCAACCCTTGCCAGAATCGCACTCCCTACACTCCATGCATGGGTTGACCGTCAGATCGACCAGGTCCATGCGTTCAGTCTCGGCACCAGCCTCCCTCGCGCCGTCCAGAACTGCGTTCAAGAGAGATGCGGTGTTTCCATCCTTGCAAGGACTGCCAAGTATTCCGAGGACCTTCAGGGCCATCGCACCGACGAACCACCCAGCTGTTATTTGTAGTTGCTGGCTGGGCATCCCGCAAGCTTAATTGGAGCTCCGCGTATTCGGCTTCGGGTCTGATGGTTCTGTCGGAGAGAAGGTTCAAGGGCAAGGGAGTCATCGTTACAGGTGGCGCCTCAGGGATAGGCAAGGCGACTGCGGAGCGATTCTTGGAGGAAGGTGCGAAGGTCGCTATCCTCGATGTCTCAGAAGAGAACGGCGAGGCCGCCTTCAAGGAGCTGAAGAAGAAGGGCTTCACGCCATTGATTCTAACCGGCGATGTCACCAAATCATCGGACGTCAAGAAGATGGTCAGCACGGCCAAGGCGAAGCTGGGCCGGATCGATGTGTTGTTCAACAACGCGGGCATCCTTGTGGAAGGGACTGTCGAGGATGTCACTGAGAAGGATTGGGATCGGATCATGGCAGTCAATGTGAAGGGCGTATTCCTGATGTCAAAGGAGGTGGTTCCAATCATGCTCAAGCAGAGGAAGGGCACAATAGTCAACAACGCATCCTGCAGCGGCCTCGTGGGAGACAGAAACGCCATCGCATACAACACATCCAAGGGGGCAGTCGTCCTGATGACGAAGTGCATGGCCCTTGACTATGCAAAGAAGAACATCAGGGTCAACTGCGTCTGCCCAGGAGAAATCGACACGCCGATGTTCAGGCAGGAGGCGAGGTCGAGGAAGATGCCCGTCGAGGAGTACAGGAAGGAGCTGTGCGAATATCACCCCATCGGCCGGCTGGGCGTGCCTTCTGAGGTGGCGAATGCCGTCCTCTTCCTGGCATCGGACCAGGCGAGCTTCATTACCGGCGCGGCCTTCTCTGTCGATGGCGGGTACACTTGCCAATGAGAGAGCTATCTTGCGTGCGCTACCTCCAGACTGGAGCCTGGCTTGACTCGTTTCAGGGCCGAGATGTCCCCTTCTAGAGTTCCAATGAGATTACAGAGACTATAGGCCCTCGGTTTGTCGTCCACGCTTGCCGGCGTCCGCCCGAAGAAGACTGCGATGGCATCGCCGTCCGGCCAGAAGGCCACGTCACCGATCTCCATCTCAACGCGCGCATCCGTCTCCAGCTCTGCGTGGAAAGGGGCGCTGAAGTAGACCTCGTCCCCCCAAGTGCTAGCATTGGATGAGAACGGAACCGCAGTCAGGAGTGCCTCAATAGTCGGCGTCGGCTCGGGCCTGAGCTGGATAGTAATGGATTCTCCGCCCTTGAACTGTACGCGCATCCTGGCCATCTCATCAACTCTGGAGTGCAATCGCATTGCGAGGCTTTAAAGTCCCTCCAAATCACCCTCCAAACCGCCATTCGCCTAAAGGTTTAAGACGGCCAACGGCGTTCGTCGCCCCGTAGCGAGAAGAGTGCCCCTCGAAGTGTGTTAAGGGCACCGGAAATAGATAAAAGGAGGAAGCAACTTGACATCGCAGAAGTTGAAAGATATGTTGAACGGGGCAATAGCCCGAGAGATACAGGTCTCCATCCAGTACATGTGGCAGCATGTGCAGTGGATGGGAGTAGATCATTACGCCGTGAGTGACAAGTTCAAGGAAATCGCGGTCGAAGAGATGAAGCACGCTGAGAAGATCGCTGAGCGATTGTGGTATCTGGGGGGCGTGCCGACCACCAAACCTACATCCATCAAGGTGGGCAAGGAACTCTGGGAGATGGTCGATCTCGACATCAAGGCCGAGCTAGAGGCCATCAAGATGTACAAAGACATCGAGAAGGCCGCGGACGCCGAGGGAGACCCCACGACGAGGTTCATATTCGAGGAGATCCTCGAGCAGGAAGAGGACCACCACGACTTCTTCACATCTCTTAAGGAAAAGAAGAGGAAGTAGGCCTTTCCTCGTTCAAACTCCGTTGCGCTGAGTAGCGCAACATCAATTCCATTTTTCCAAATGCAGTCTATCATCCTGAACGCTGGCAGGATGACCTAAGGAATTGATTAGAGGGGGCCAGTGGTCCCCTCTTCTCATTTGTGTCTGATGCGCTCAGGCCCGCTTCTTCCGGCCGAAGAGTTTCCTCTTGATGGCCTTGATCTTCTGCCTCTGTATAGCTTCGGTCGGGTTGAGCTTCCTGGGACACACTTCGACGCAGTTGAACTGCGTGTGGCACCTCCACACGCCGTTCTCGCTCTCGATGATGTCCAAGCGCTCGTCAGGGATGGTGTCCCTCGTGTCAACCAAGAACCTGTAGGACTTGAGCAGCGCTGCAGGACCGAGATACCCCGTGTTCAGCCAGGCCATCGTGCACGCGCTCGTGCACGAACCGCACATGATGCAGTCGATCGGATCGTTGATGGGCACCCTCTCCTTGGGCATTTGGATGTACTCCTTGTCCGGGTACGGTTCCTTCCCAACCAGATACGGTTTCACGGCTTTCAGCCGGTCGAAGAACAGGTCATAGTCCACAGCGAGGTCCTTCACGATCTTCTGGTGCGGCAGCGGGCTCAACATGACCTCGTTGAGTTTCAGGAACTGGCTGATCTGGGTTTCACAAGCCAGCCTGATCTTCCCAGCTATGACCATCGCGCACGAACCGCAGACGCCCGCTCTGCAGCAGAACCTGAACGCGAGCGTGCCGTCCTGATGGTTGAGCACCTCGAACAGGGCGTCCAGGACCGTCATCCCGGGCTTGATCTCGACCTGGTACTTCTGCCAGTAGGGCAGCTTGTCGGCCGACGGATCGAAACGCTGGACCTTTAGGGTGATGTCGCCTCGGGTCATCTCAGTACCTCCTTGCTTCTGGTTTGTACTTGCCAAGCTTGACTGGAGAATAGGATATCACCGTTCCGCTTGGGGAATAGGTCGCGATTGTGTGCTTCAAGAACTTGACATCGTCCCTCTCCTTGAAGTCGAGCCTAGAGTGCGCACCCCTGCTCTCCTCCCTCTTCAAGGCGCCGACCACGATCACCTCCGCCACATCGAGCATGCCTTCAAGCTCGAGCGCACGGATGAGATCCACATTAAACGTTTTGCCCTTGTTCTGGATGGTTATGCGCTTGTACCGATCCTTAAGCTCCTTTATCTTGGCATGGGCCTGGTCCATCAGCTCCTTGCTCCTGAATATGCCGACCTTGATGATCATGGCCTCCTTCATCTCGGCTCTGATGTCGGCATGGTTCTCCATGCCGTTCCTCGACAGGAACTCGTCGACCCTCGCCTTCGTCTCTCTCATACACTTCTGGATCGCAGCCTCGCCCTGCTTCTGTTCCTTCTTCGAGAGCACATAATCAGCGGCGACCCTGCCGGAGATCTTGCCGAACACAACCGTGTCGAGCAGCGAATTGCCTCCGAGCCTGTTCGCGCCGTGAACGCTCACGCATGCGCACTCGCCCGCGGCGTATAGGCCCTTGAACTTTGTGAGGCCGTTGACGTCCGTGTCTATGCCACCCATGGTGTAGTGTTGTCCGGGCTGGATCGGGACGGGCTTCTCGATCGGGTCGACTCCGACGAAGTTGATCGCGAGGTCCCTGATGCCCGGGAGCCTTTCCAGTATCTTCTCTCTCCCAAGGTGCCTGAGGTCGAGGTAGACGTAGTCCTTGCCGTCTATGCCCCTGCCCTCGTTGATCTCGGTCTGAATCGATCGAGAGACAATGTCTCTGGGCCCCAGCTCCATCACCTTCGGAGCGTACTTCGACATGAACCTCTCGCCGAGGGAGTTGATAAGGTATCCGCCTTCGCCTCTGGCACCCTCAGTCATCAGGATGTTCGTCCCGAACAGCGAGGTCGGGTGGAACTGGATGAACTCCATGTCCTTCAGAGGTACTCCGCGCCTGAACGCGGCCGCGAGCGCCGATCCCGAGCTGATCAGCGCGTTGGTCGACCTGCCGTAGATCTGACCGCTCCCACCGGTGGCGAATATGACGGCTTCGGCCATGAACGGCTCGAGCTCCCCAGTCTTCAGGTTCCAGCAGATGACTCCCCTGCACGCATCGCCTTCGAGTACGACGTCCACGAGGACCCTGTCTTCGTAGAGCGGGACATTCAGCTTGACCGAGCGCTCCCAGAGCGTGTGCAACATGTAGAGACCGGTCTTGTCCGTCGCGAAGCATGTCCTTGGGTAGCCAGCGCCTCCGAACGGCCTCTGAGCGATCTTGCCCTCGTCCGTCCTCGAGAACGGGCAGCCCCAGTGCTCCATCTCATAGATGCAGCCGGGGGCTTCCTTCGTCATCATCTCGGCAGCGTCTTGGTCCGCAAGGTAATCGCTGCCCTTGATGGTATCGAACCCGTGCTTCTCCCAGTTGTCATCAGCGGCCGCAGGATTGTTCGCCAGAGAGGCGTTGACTCCTCCCTGAGCAGCTCCGGAGTGGGACCTCACGGGGTGCACCTGCGAGATGATGGCCACATCTGTCTTCGGAGCTGCCTCGACTGCCGCTCTTAGACCTGCTAGACCCCCGCCGATTACCAGAATCTTGTGGTAGTACACTTGATCAACCTTCCTAGCCAACTATGAAGGGGATTAGGATCACGATGCCCCAGATGAGAGTCGCAATCCCGACAACCCAGAGGGCGACGTCGACCAGCTTCTTCCTCTTCACGAACATGTCGAAGTCGAACATCACGGTCCTGAACCCGTTGAGTCCATGAAGAAGTACCATGGAGAGCATTCCATAGTCTACAATGATGTATATCAGTTGATCCAGTCGCACGCTCACATCACTAAATGTGATCAAAGCATCGCCACTCGTTTCATCGCCAACACCCATGAAGTGGGCAACGTAGATGTGAATCGCAAGAAAGACCAACAACAGCACTGCCGAGACCCTCTGGAAGAACCACGCCCAGGTCCCTGCGACTTTGGATGTCGCTATTCTCTTCTCATCCATATTATGCACCCCCTGGCACGATTACCAGATGCCATATAGCCCAGAGACCGCCGACTATGAGCACGGCGGAAACGGCCATGCATATCCAGAAAACAAGCTTCTGGCGTCTGATGCCGACGCCGAGGTCGAAGAGCATGATCCTGAAGCCGTTCATCGCATGATATATCACGATGATTACCAGCATGAAGTCCATGGCGACGAAGAGCGGCTGAGAGGTCGTCGCCATCAGCTTGTCGAAGTCCGCTCCGCCCTCGCTCAGTGATGCCGTTGTCAAGAACGACAGGTGCATGAAAACGTAGACGACGAGTGCGAGGCCAGTTAGCCTGTGCCCGACCCATGCCCACATGCCAGTCTTCATGTTCGTCGGCCAGAATTCGCTGTTTCTGCCAAACAACCACTTGAATTTGCCTATGTTCATTCAAACACCTGACCAAGATTCATCGATCTCTGCGTCCCGACTTGAGAGTCCGTCAAGCGCTCCGAAGAGGCCTGAAGGAGCCTCAGTCCCCCGGCGGCCTAGACTAGCAAGAATGTACTTAAGCATATCTCTTCGAACAGAAACAAGGCGATTTTCCTCAGTCGAAATTCAAACATCCGCCCATAATCGTGACTATAATTTCGAATTTCGATTCCGAATTCTGAAAGTCGTCTATCAGATCTCGGGCCGCACGTTTCTCCGAGAGAGCAGTCTCCTGTTCGTCTCAAGGCGATGACGCAACGGCAACACTTTCAGTCCGATCATCAAGTGCCAAGCCGCTCGACTGCGCCCAACAAAGTCAAGTAGTTATATCTGAATATCGTCCCAACGAGCATCATGGACAACTACCAGTGTAATGTCTGTGGATACATCTACGACCCGGAGAAGGGGGATCCTACCCAGAACATCGAACCGGGCACGGCTTTCGAGGATTTGCCTAAAGACTGGACCTGCCCTGAGTGCGGCGCAGGGAAGGACGAGTTCACCAAGGTTTGAATCGACCGTTCTCATTGCTCGGCATCTTCGAACTTGTCCGTGCGCAGAGCGCCCATTGACGGAATCACGGATGCGTTGACTCAATGATACTGAGACTTGTGGTAATCGGTTTTGGGAACGTTGGCAAGGAGTTCGTCCGCCTACTGCTTTCGAAACGCGAATGGCTCTTGAAGAACAAGGGATTGGACGTCGAGGTGCTCGCAATAGCTACGAAGAGTCGGGGTTCGCTAATCTCGAATCGAGCTCTTGACCTCGAGAAGGTGCTTGGACATTTCAAAGACCAAGGTAATCTCAAGGGGTTCGGACCCGAGAACACTCAACTCTCTCCGATGGAAATAATCGGCAAGACCGATGCGGACATGATGGTCGAGCTCACGACTCTGAACGTCGAGACCGGACAGCCAGCGATTGACCACATCAAGGCTGCGTTCAACATGAGCATGGATGTGATCACGGCGAACAAAGGACCGATAGCCCATGCATACAAGGACCTAAGGAACATGGCCAGGTCCAGAGGAGTGCACTTCAGGTTCGAGGGCACGGTCATGGACGGCACCCCGATCTTCAACCTGGTGGAGAAGACCCTGCCCGGTTGTGAGATAACTGGCCTCGAGGGGATACTCAACAGCACCTCCAACTTCGTGCTCGCCAAGATGGATGTTGGCATGACGATGGATGCCGCCATCAGAGAGGCCCAATCGAGAGGGATCGCCGAAGCTGACCCGTCGTTGGACATCGACGGCTGGGACGCATCCGCGAAGATCGCAGCCCTTGCGAATGTCCTAATGGACGCTGACACAGACCCGAAGAAGGTCGCACGGAAAGGCATTAGAGAAATCACGAGCGCGGATATCGAGGCGGCCGCGAAGAAGGGTAAGAAGATCAAGCTGATTGCCAGTGCAAAACCAGTGGGCGAGTCGGTCGAACTGTCGGTCAGCCCTCAGATGGTGGGGCCTGACAGCCCATTATGGTCGGTTGATGGGACTTCGAGCGCACTCACGATCAAGACGGACCTCATGGGTGACCTGACGATCATTGAGGGGAGTGGAGAGGTCTCACAGACCGCATATGCGATATTCTCCGACCTCATCCTGACGGTAGAAGCAATCAGGAACGGCACCATCTGAACCCTCAGAAGGTCTCGAGGCTGAACTCCATATTGTCGTAATAGAACCCAGATTTGGTCCTGTTCTCATACTCAGCGTTGAGGATCGTCAGGTGCCCAGCCTCCTCCCCGACGAGCCAGTTGAAGACCTCCCTTGCCCTCGTGTCATCCGTGCGGGAGCCTGCGCTCCTGTAGTACTCGATCGACTTCTGCTCGACTTCTATGCCTACTTTCAGGACATCGAGTTCACCCGCGTCCGGGCTGAGCTTCAGATGCCTGAAGGCCTTGTCCTGGAAGACCGAAACCCTCGCGAATGTAGGGGCGCTTCGCTTCATATCCTGCAACGACGCCCATTCTCCTCCGTGTTCCAGCCGTCTCAGCTCCTCGGCCAGTATGTCGACATGCCTCTGCTCTTGTTTCACGAGGCTGATGAAAGTGTCCTTGGAGCGCTGATGTTCCACCATTCCAATAGCGCGCTCAAAGAAATCCTTTCCTTCAATCTCCATCTGGATGGCGTTCCTCAGTGTTTCCAACGCGCCCGTCTTGCTGCTCTCCAACGGCATCACCGTCCCCTGGTATGGAACAGGCGGCATCGCGGATATAGGATCTTCCACGGATAATCCTGCAGCGAACCGGACGATGAGCATTCAGGAAGGAATGAGGACCATAGATACTCGCGACTCAACCCACACGGGAGAGACAACCCCGTCCGGTTCACTGGCCCTCGAGCCCAAGCTACTCCATTGCAAAAATTGATTATCGTCCGTGACCTGCCCCTTCACATGTCTGAAGCTCCTTTCATCAGCACGTTCATCGGGGTTGCGCTGATCCCGGTCGCGTTTCTGTTCACCCATGCGTACTACAGCGGCAAGAGGAGACTGCCGTACCACAAGCTGACGGGTACAACTGGAATCGTTTGGGATCTCGGCATGTCGATATTCTATATGCTGTTCAGGCTGTTCGGAGGACAGGTCGAAGGCGGGATAATCGACATCCATCCCGGGCTCATCGCGTACTTCGCCATTCACGGCATCGTCGCGGCCGTTGTGATCCTGCTTGAACTCGGAATCCTGACCACCGGCATTTGGCAGTGGAGGAAGAGAAAACCGAACATATGGCACAGGAAACTCGCGACCCCGCTGTACATCCTCTGGTTCGTCGCATTCCTGTCAGGCGAACTCGTCTATCTAGTCTACTACGTGCTCTGAGGGCTCACTGTGCGGTGGTGCCCCCGTCGACGGATAGGGCAGCACCCGTGACGAATGAGGCCTCGTCCGATGCGAGGAACAGAACTGCCTGCGCGATCTCCTCGGGTCTGCCGAGACGTCCGACCGGGTGTATTCCACATTCGTGCTCAAGGTAGGATTCTGGGTCGCCCGAGGCACGGACCTCTTTGTCGAGCATGGGGGTACGTACAGTCCCTGGGTTCACGCTATTGACACGTATGTTGTGTTTGGCATAGTCCAGAGCCATTGCCTTGGTCATCACGGTGATCCCACCCTTCGAGGCACAATATGCCGGGCACTCCCTGTTGCCGATTAGGCCCGCATCTGACGAGTTGTTTATTATGACGCCCTGGTGCTGCTTCTTCATGTATGGGATGGCGAATTTGGACACTAGGAACGTTCCCTTGAGATTGGTGCCGATGACCTTGTCCCACTCCGCCTCCGTCATGTCCTCCGCGAGCCTTTGCATGAAGACTCCAGCGTTGTTGAACAGTATGTCGATCCTGCCGAAGATGGCAGCCGTGCCATCCACCATCCTCTTGGCATCCGAGCTCTTGGATACATCCCCTTGGATGAACTCAGCTTCGCCCACCTTCCTAAGCTTCCTCAGTGCCTTGATACCCTTCTCCTTCGACCTGCCAGTTATGACGACCTTGGCACCCTCCTCCAGGAACAGCTTCGCGGTCGCATAGCCCATGCCCTCACTTCCGCCGGTGATGAGCGCCACCTTTCCTCCGAGCTTCATCGTTCTCAACGTCAACCCCTATCGAGAATCTGAGAATAAACCTTCTCCGATGTCGGACAGGTTGGACAACGAGACTGCGATTCACTTCGCGGATGCCATTGGAAGAGCCACTCTGAAAACGCTCCCCTTGGACGGGTCCCCTGGCACTCTGTCCTCGACCCAGACCATCCCGTGATAGGCCTCGACTATCGCCCTCACGATCGAAAGTCCAAGCCCGGTTGCCGGAGGGCGCTCGTCGCCCGTATTGAACCTGCCGAATACGATGTTCTTCTTGGAGTCAGGGATGCCTATGCCGTTGTCAGCAACTGACACGCACCAGTACCGTCTGGGTTCCACCGTGAACTCGCCTATGCTTACGTCCACGATGATCTTATCGTGAGGGTCGTACTCAACAGCGTTCCTGAGTATGTTCGTGAATATCTCGTCAGCGAGCTCGTTGCCCATGACGAAGTATCGGTGGTTACCGACCTTCAAGTCGAATTTGACCTCCTTCTCGTCCACGCTCCTTGAGACCTCAGCGATAATCTCCTTGAGGACCTCACCCAGATCCAGAGGACCAAGGTTCTCGGCGCCCTCCTGCTCGATCTTGATAAGCTTGTTCGCTCTCTGTATGAGCTCACTGATGCCCCAGGCCGAAGACGAAGCACGCTCCATGTAGTTCGCGGCTTTCTCAGGGACGCCCTTTGTGGACCGTGCCAACTCGAGATAGCTTGTGACCGCCTGATTGAAATTGTTGATATCGTGTCCGATGTTGTCTCCAAGGAACTTGGATCTCTGGGCGATCTCCACCTGCCTCTGGTACACGGTGGCGTTCTCAATCGCTACAGCTGCAAGTTGTGAGAAAATCTGCATCGCCTCGACGGTCGCACTGTCGGGAATCCTGTCATCAGCGACATCATTGACCTCTAGGAACCCTATCATCACTCCTTCCCGGTTCGAAAGGACGAACCTGAGATAGTCGAGCTCGTGCCATATTGACGGGTCTGTTCGAGGTTTCGTTATGTTCTGCATGTTCCTGTAGAACGATTCCTCGCCCTTGATGAACTGATCTGCATTCGGCCTGATGAGGTAGACCCCCTCCCCGATTTTGTACTTGTCTTCGAGATCCGTTTTCATCCGTTCATGACTGTATGTGAACTTCTTGATATTCCTGTCCTTGTCGCCTTCATAGCCGTAGGTCGCTCTGACGCGGAATATCTGTTCGCTCTCATCGAGCACGCCTATGACCATGGAGCGCACAGAAAAGAGGTCGGCAATGGCTGATGCTATCTTCTGAAGCACCCTATCCAGGTGCTCGACTTTCATGATATATGTGAGAACGCTCAGCATTTCCCCTGCGAACCTCGGAGGGGTCGGGCAGGCTTCTACCGCCTGCCTGGTCTTCGTTTTTGCTGAGTTGTTCTGCATCGTGCATCCCTATTGCATTCCCAACGGGCGACAAATTAGTGAAATACTCCGGCCTATTATAACTTGTCGTGTATTGATTCTCCATTACTCACTCGCCAGCGCTCCGGAAGAGGGCTGCTAACACGCACCAGCTCTTCAGCGAGGCCGACAGGCAAAGTCACTGACAGCTGATAAATATCCGTAAGACGATTCGAAAGCCGAGGTTGAGTGCTGTGCAAGAGGTCGAGATCGGAAAGGTCAGCATATTCTTCGCCAAACCAAGCGTGGCAGCGGTGGACATCACGTCCGGGACAATCGCGATCGGCGACACAATCAAGATCGTCGGGGCAACAACGAGCTTCGAACAGAAGATAGAGTCAATGGAGATCGACAGAAAACCGATTCCAAGCGCTTCCGCGGGTCAGTCGGTGGGGATCAAGGTCAAGGAAAGGGTCAGACCGCACGACAAGGTCTTCAAGATGGTTCCCTAGAATCGCCCTCACTCGTCCCTCTGTTTCCTGACCATGCGCATCGCCTCCTTCAGGAGGTCCTTGTCACACCCTGGAGGTCCACAGAAGGACAATTCGACCTCCTGCAGCATTTCTTCGTGCTCCGTTCTGGACAGCCGCATCAGCTTACGGAGGTTCTCCAGGATGGCCTCTTCGGGGCCAGAGATGACCCCGTCGGTTAGGGCGATCTCGAGAACTGTCTTGTAGATCCTGCGGAACTCCATGTGATCTTGAGCAAGCTTCTTGATGATCTCAAGTTCAAGCGCTCTGTGCTGCTCATCGCTAATGTTCAAGTGCTTCCTGAGTTCCTCAACGAGGAACCTTTCTGTAGCGGTAACCTTGCCGTCATGCCAGGCCGTGTGAAGAACCCTCTTATAGATATCGGTGTCCTGCTCCTTCTCCTCAAGGGCCTGCCTCTTCCTAGACTCAACGGTCTCAAGAACGGAGATATCGAGCACGCCACCGACTATGGCCTCGCGCACTATATCGCATAGCGTTACGTGGATAGAAGTGGCATCATCTATGTCACTGACCTTCATCTCTCCTATCTTGCCGTTCTGCTTCACAGGAACGAGCTCGTCGCCAACCCTCTTCCTTAGCGCCATGGCCCTCGGGTAGCCGTTGGTGGACAGATAGTAGCCGTTCATCCTCTGCTTCATGCCTTGTATGTGTGCTTTCCTCTCAATGATCAAGCCTTCGTCGATGAGGTCACTGAGGTACTGTGAGAGATGCTTCCGCTGGATTCCAGTGCCATAGGCGATCGACCGCTGAATCAGGTCTGCAGGAAGCTCGAACCTGTTCTCAACATCTCGGAAGTCGGTCAGATACAGCAGAATCCTTTCTTTGCTCGTAAGCGCAGTCAATGAATCTAGGGTCATCCGAGACCGAATCCCCGTAACTTGTATATTGCGCTTTTCTGAGAAAACGGACAAAATCATAAAAGAGATAAGTCAAGGAGTCAATCATGCATGCCGAATACATGATAGATCGGAGAGCCCTTTGGTTCCTTGGAGTCCTCCTGATCGGCGCATTCACCGTCATAGGCATCATGCTCATGCTCTCGGGCTGAATCGCCCTTGCACGTTCAGCAACGAGAGGTCATTTCTGAGCAGTTCCGAAAAGGACCATCCGGTGCACGAATTTCGACGCAAGTTGGAATTATATTCGCATAATATTATATGTGCACATACTATTATAGACTGTTGATGCAGGCACCAATAGCAGTCATGGCCAGTATGCATCATTGAGTCCCGACCCAAGGCGTTTTTGCACTGACCGTGGTTAAACTATTGATTATTATAATATTATTGTTATACGAACGGATGGTAACGGGCAAACCCTCTTATAATCTAGGCGCCTCAGTCTAACCGATAAGTATGTTCGCGCACACCTGCAACGGATTGGATTGTGCCCCGATAGATAGCGGGCTAGCGCGAGCATCCTGCAAGTGATCGGCGAACTCTGCGTGAGCGGACTGAGCCGAGATTTCACTTTTGTGGAGGTGGATGCAATGCGAGCTACAAGACTCTGGAACACATACAGGCGCGTACGCCTGGAGAAGACCCTCTTAACCGTCCCAAGGACGGAGAGGAGGGCCATAAGAGCCTACGTCGCAGGCAAGCGCGTGAAGTAGGCCACCAAACCCTTTTCGATTTGATTTTTTTGGTGCAGGGCGTGGCGTGAGCAATCAATATCATAGTGGCGACCAACCACGTTCGCGCCAACGCTTGAACATCTTCTTGATCACGCCAATCAGTGTATCTGGATAGGTCACCGGGTCCTTCAGTCTGAAGAACCAGACTGCACATGCAGCTCTCCCCAAGGCGGAAACGGCATAGACCGCACCGAGACCGAGGACCCAGTCACCTCCATAATAGTTCACGAAGTACCATGCCAGGTACCCACCGATAATCGATCCGATGAATGTGGCTATGCCTAAGATTGTGTTGTAAACGGCGAAGTACTCGCCCTTCTTCTCGTCAGGGGCCACGTCGAGTATGTAAGCGAAAAAAGCGACGTTGGCCATTGCGTTGGCGAAGCCGAGGAATAGATTGAGCGCGTAGATGTGCCACACCTGTGTTGCGAGCGCCGTAACGATTGGAACCGATATGAATGCGAACCTCGAGATAAGGATCTGGGGCATCGGGCCGATCACATCCAGGAGCTTCCCGACCTTCGTCTGAAAGAAGAGGGTCGAGCCCGTGGAAATGACGATCATGATACCAATCTCGAACGCGGTTGCATGGAGTACCCACACATACGTAAGGATGAGTATTGGCCAGATGATGGACATGATGAAGTTGAAGGTTGTGTTGAGGACGACGAGGTTCCTGAAGTTCCTGTTCTCGGAGAGGTCAGAGATGAAGACGAAAGACCTGAGGCTGAATTTGAAGAGCGTCTTTGGGGAGGCAAACATACGCCTCTTCTGCTCCATTATCTCGAACAGTATGAGCGAGCCTGTGATGCCACTGATCCCGGCGATGAAGAACGGGACCGCAAACCGCTCGAATGTGGTGCCCGCGTCCGGTATGACAGCGCCTGCGAAAAGGGTACCGATAAGGCTGGCCAATGATGAAGCCGCGAAGAACCTCCCCATTGTGGAGCCCCTATTCTTGACTGTGGTGACATCCCCCACCAGGGCGGACCAGGTCGGGATCATCATTGAGCCGATGAACATCTGTATGGCCACGAGGATGATGAGCTGCCACGCATTCATCGCTCCCATCATGAAGAAGTAGAGTGCGAACGACATCACTCCGCCGATGATGAGAAACGGTATCCTTCTCCCGAAGAAGTCGCTCAGCTTCCCCCAAGGGACCTGCATGACGGCTGGAAAGAGGTTGGTGAAAGCCTGGAGCCAGCCGAGCTCGGGGGGAGTGGCACCTAGTCCAAGAGCAAGAAAAGGGACGTAAGGGTCTGCCATGCCCTTCCCAAGGTTCACCCCAATTTGGTTGGAGGTCATCTTGGAGACGATGTTGGCCCGTGGATCCTTGCGGCCCTCACCACGTACCGCATCCACTGGACTCAATAGAAGCGCACCCCTCGAACTGGGAATCGTGGCAGAGAACTATATTTCACTTTCGGGTGGAGCCACTCTAGAACGATTCTACGCTCAATTCCCGATGCCAGATAGGAGGGAAATCGCTTCGAGGTCGGCATGCTGGAAATCATCCAAAAGACTATATATTAACACGAGCCGATACAGGGATGGTGGGAAATTTGACAAAGGCCTACTGTGTTAAGTGCAAGAAGTCCGTCGAGATGAAAGACCCGAAAAAAGTCAAGCTGAAGAACGGAAAGCCTGCATCCAAGGGAACCTGCCCGAAGTGCGGCACGAAAGTCTTCAGAATCGGCGGCTGAAAACTGCTTCCTTCAAACCAATTCCAGAAGACCCCGAATGATCCGTGAGCACGCCTCAACAGGGGTCTTCTGAATGCGTTTTATTTTGAGCGCCTCAGGTATAACCCTCTTTTATGAAGGGCCGCGAGAGCTCTGATTGCGCGCCATATGGTGGGATACGCGGGCACCCTGCGCTTTTCGAACTCCCTCAATAGGCTCTGGGTGTTGGCGCCGCCGAACGCGCTTATGACGATTGGCGCCCCTCTCGATCTGGATCTCCTTTCCGCCACATCCACAAGCCTCCTCGTGATGTTTGGCGGTTGGAGCTCGAGAGACATCATGATCCCGTCGACTCCCGGGTCCGCCTGCAAACGCTTGAGAACGGCATCGTACATCTCGTCGGTGACACCGGCTGTGAGATCTACTGGATTGCTAACGGAGGAATAGCTGGGCACCACCTTCCTTATGGAGTCGCGAGTCATCTCAGAGAGCCTTGCCATCGTGAGTCCCGCACCATGCTCCCGGGACTCGACATAGTCTGCACCAATTACTCCGAATCCGCCCGCACTCGCGACAACGCATATGCGGTCACCATCGATATGGTCCACATAGGCTAGTGCCTTCGCCAGGTCGATCAACTCTTCCTCGTCGTAGGCTCTCACAACGCCGACCTGCCTCATGACGCCGTCTACCATGACATCCGACGAGGATGCGAGTGCGCCGGTGTGTGATCTTGCTGCGGCAGACCCGGATTTCGTCCTTCCCGATTTGAGCACAACGACTGGTTTGACCTTTGTTACCTTTCGAACGACGTCGACGAACTTGCGCCCATCTGAGAACGATTCAAGATAGAGGGCGATACTTTTGGTCGCTTTGTCGGATGAGAGATGCTGCAAGAGCTCGTTCTCGTTCAGATCGATCTTGTTCCCCAGACCTATGCATGCGGAAATCCCTATTCCGGCCTCCGCGGCCTTCTCCAAGAAAGACACGGACACCGCCCCGCTCTGGGAAAGCACCGCAATCGCCCCCTTCCCAGGGCGTACGCTCTTCTCTCTGGATATGAATAGCGTGTCAAGTCCACTAGAGGGCACATACACACCCATAGTGTTGGGGCCCAAGAGTCTGGTGCTCGAGCCGCGGATTGCAGCCATCAACTCCCTCTCCATCTTCTCCCCATCCGGCCCGGACTCCCTGAAACCGGATGCGGAGATGATCACGACGCCAACACCTTTCTCGACGCATTGTCTGACAGGAGCGACCGAAGCTACGGCAGGAAGAGATATGAGCGCGAGGTCGACATCGCCTGGGATAGCCAGAACGCTGGGGTAACACCTCAGCCCTAGGATCTCTCCCTCATTCGGGTTTACAGGATAGAGTCTGAATCTCCCCTTTGAGAGATTCCTGAGAGCTATATGGCTGAGTTTTGCCGGGCTCGCAGAGGCGCCAATCAATGCTACTGACCTTGGCCTGAAAAGAGCGTCCAACGAATCAACCATTGGTGAGGCGATTGCCTTGGAGGGTATTATCGATTACTCTGATGGGCGACTGGTTCGACCATGTGCATCACCATGGGCTCTCGAGATTGGCCAGATTGAGGTTCTGTTGCGTTATCGGATGGTGACGCTCAGGTCACCTCTCCGATGCAACTCGTTCCATTCGGCTCCGACCGTGCGGCCATCGCTGGCTCGTATAGGATCATCATCACGTCATGCTGGAACGCGCCGGGGTCGAACCGTAGACCCCCTGCCATCCCGTTCGAGATGGCTGTCTGCAGCAGATTGATGCTGGCATTGATGTG
>JAHIZT010000080.1 GCA_018814355.1 Candidatus Thermoplasmatota archaeon
CCGATCTATTACCATGACTGCCTTTTCCATTCAAAGACCTCCTTTGCACTCATTGTCGAACTTCACGTTGTAGTCCTTCGGGTGATGCTTTCATTCGTTACTGCGGTTGCCGTAATCCATCCACGGTTTTATCTGTTTCGTTGACCGGTTGACGGTCGGACGCACAACCGCTTCTCTTTTTGTTGTGTTTTCGTTCGTCCCGAGACGATATTGGACATCCCTGATCACTTGCCAAGGAGACTCTGGACCTCCTTGCCCTTCTCGATCTCGGTGACCTTGACCTTGAACGGCGCCTTTTTCTTCAGCGCCTCCCTCGCGAACCTCTGGCAGTTCGGGTACGTGCAGGGGGAGCATTTCTCGTCCTTGCAAGACAGTTCGATCAGCACGAGCCTCTCCCTTGTGTCATGGGGCTTTGCAATAGGCTTCTTGATCTCGAACATCTTCGTCATGCGGGTCTCGAACGGCATCTTCTTGGGTACAGTCCTGACGAACCGCTGGCAGCTCGGGTACGTGCACGGAGAGCACTTCCGGTCCCTGCATGATAATTCGACCAGGAGGTATCTTTCCTCACCTTTTGGCGCTTTATGTTCTTGTGCTTTCATTTCTCTCATCCTTCCCTTTCTTCATTCGAGCGCGTCTGCGATGACCACGCTCAGGTCCTTGACTGGAATGTCGATCTGTTCCTTGGGCACCTGGGTCTTGAACTCCAGGGTGCAGTTCAGGTGTATGAGGCACTTGTAACAGCCCGTCACGAGGCATTCGGCGCCTGTCTTCTTGGCCTCCCTAAGCTTGTCGATCTGCAACTTCCTGGATGTCTCGTCGCAGGTCGCCCATGCACTCACGCCGCAACATAGGGCCTTGTCCCTCGTGTTCTCCATCTCGACTACTTGAGCATCCGCGCCCTTGAGGGCGTTCCTCGGCGGGTCGTATATGCCGAGGTGCCTTCCCAGCCTGCACGAATCCTGGAAAGTGACCTTCTTGGCGCCCTTCTTGAACTTGAGTTTCCCCTCCTGGATGAGGTCGTAGACTAACTCGGATATGTGAACGATCTCGAAGTCGAAGTCGCCCATCAGGTCCTGGTAGTCCATGTTGAAGGTCCGCATGCACTCGGGGCACGAGAACACGACCTTCTTGGCCCCGGACGCCTTGATCAGCTCTACGTTCTTCTTCATCAGCTTCTGGAGATTCGCCTCGTCCCCCGTCCAGTTCAGGTCATGCCCGCAGCATACCTCGTTGTTGCTGACGACCGGGACGATTCCGCCCCTGTTCATGATCTTCACCGCCGCTCGCGGTATCGCTGACAAGTTGAGGTTCTTCCGCTCTTTGAATATCGAATCGTAATATGACACGCAGCCAGTGAAGTAGAAGATATCTCCCTTCTCGGCAATCTTGAGTTCGGGTATCATCCAGTCCAGCCTGTTCTGCTTCAGGTTGCTGACGGCCTGGATCCTCATGACGGACTGCATCAGTCCGCCCTGGGAGCACACCGGCACGTTGTTGAACTCGACCGCTTCGTTCCTCATGCCTCTTATGAAGCCGGAGTAGTCGACCTTGTACGGACACATCGAGTTGCACTGCTCGCATGTGACGCAGGTCCAGACGTCCTTGTTGGTCTGGACGTTCTCCACGAGCCCCTCGCTCGCCTTGAGGACGACGGTCCTGGGAGCGAAGTCGGGGTTGTACTTTGCAACCGGGCACACGGTGGTGCACTTCCCGCACTCCACGCAGTCGAACGCGCCAGTGTCCTCGATGATCTGGTTCATCTTCTCCTTCAGATTCCCTGGGTTGCCCTTCTTCTTGGGGGACGCCTTGGGGAGCGGGTTCGGACCGAGCTTCCTGATCTGCTCCGTGAACTCCTTCATGGTGCTGGCGAACTTCTGCCCCTCGGAGGCGGATATCCACTCGAGCCTCATCCGGTCCCTGCCGAGCCCTAGTTTGTCGAGGACCTCGGCCGTCATCGCCATCCTCTTCTCGGCCTCCTCGTTCCCGGAGATGTAGTGGCAGTCGCCTATGTGGCAGCCGGCCACGAGGACGCCGTCGGCCCCGAGCTCCAGGGCCTTGAATATGAAGTACGGTTCGACCCTTCCCGAGCACATGACCCTGATGATCCTGGCGTTCGGCGGATACTGCATCCTAGACACCCCCGCCAGGTCCGCGCCAGCGTACGAGCACCAGTTGCAGCAGAAGGCGACGATGCTCGGTTCGAACTTCGCGTCCGTCATGTCCCCGCCTCCTCCTTCTCAAGGTCCTTCTTGAGGCACGCCTCGATCATGGTCAGTATCTGCTCGGTCTTGAAATGCTTCGGGCTGATTGCTCTCGCACAGCATTCGACCGCGCACGAGCCACACCCTTTGCAAAGCGCTTCGTTGATCCTTGACTTGAAGATTCCCGGGGAGACCTCGACGATGCTGGGCGCGCCGTACTCGCAGATCTCCTCGCACCGGCCGCACGTGATGCACTTGTCCTCATCGACGACGCTCACGACGCCATCGGCCTCGATGAACTCCTTGGACAGGACGGTGTTGACCCTCGCCGCTGCTGCCAGCGCCTGCGATATGCTCTCGCCTATCAGCCTGGGAGAGTGCGCGAGCCCGCACAGGAATATCCCGTCCGTCGCGAAGTCAACGGGCCTGAGCTTCATGTGTGCCTCCAGGAAGTACCCTTCCTTGTTCAGGGGCACCTTGAGCAGCTTCGCCAGGTCCTTGTTGTCCGGGTTCGGGTGCGTCGCCGCGTTCAGGACCAGGTAGTCGGCGACTATCTTGACGCCCTGCTCTATGAACTGCTCCGTCACCTCGACCTCCAGCTGGTCGCCCTTCGCGGTGACCTTCGGGGGCGACTCGGGATCGTACCTCAGGAATGTGACGCCCAGCCGTGCGGCCTCGTTGTAGTGCTCCTCCCTGAACCCGTAGGTCCTGATGTCCCTGTAGAGGATGTACACGCTGGTGTCCGGGTGATCCTGCTTGATCTTGATCGCGTTCGCCATGGCCGTTGAGCAGCATAGACGGGAACAGTTCGGGTGCTCCTCGTTCCTCGAACCGATGCACTGGATGATGACGACGCTCTTCGCCTTCAGCTTCCCGTGGGCAAGCATCGTCCCCAGCTCGGTCTGCTTGATGACCCTCTTGTGTTTGCCGTGGAGGTACTCCGTCGGCTCGTACTCAATGGCCCCGCTGGCGACGACTATCGCGCCGTGCTTGATCTTCTCGCCGCTCTTGAGTGTGGATTCGAAGTTGCCGATGTATCCCTTGAGCTCGGCTACGTTGTCGTTGAGATGGATTTTGACGTTCTCGTTCTCCTGGATCTCCTTCTTCAGGCGCTTGAGCAGGTCCTGCGGATCGATCCCGGACAGCGTTTGGTAGATGCTCCTCAGATGGCCCCCCAGCTCCTTGTCCTTATCGACCAGGTGGACCTCGTATCCCGCATTGGCGATCTCCAGTGCCGCCGCCATGCCGCTGAGCCCTCCGCCTATGACCAGCGCGGACGGGGTCACGGGTATCTTCGGCTGCGGGAGCGGCTCCAGCATCGCCGCTTTCGCCACCGACATGCGGACCAGGTCCTTGGCCTTCTGCGTGGCCTTCTCCGGCTCCAGCCTGTGCACCCACGAGCATTGGTCCCTGATGTTGGCCATCTCGAACAGGTACTTGTTCAGGCCGGCCTCCCTGCAGGTGTTCTGGAACAGCGGCTCGTGCGTTCTCGGGGTGCAGCTCGCGACCACGACCCTGTTCAGGTCGTGCTTCTCGATCATCTCCTTGATCTTCTTCTGCGTGTCGCCCGAGCACGTGTACAGGTTCCTCTCGGTGTAGACCACGTTCGGCAGCTTTGATGCGTACTCTAGGACCTCCGGCACGTTCACCACGGAGCCGATGTTGATCCCGCAGTGGCACACGAACACGCCGATCCGTGGTTCCTTCTTCGACACGTCCTTCTCCGCTGGATACTCCTTCTTCTTGACGAGCGTTCCCCGCTCCTTGGACAGCATCGCCGCGACCTTTCCGGCGGCGCCGCTGGCCTGCGCGATCGAGTCCGGGATGTCCTTCGGGCCAGAGAATGCCCCGCAAACGAAAATCCCTGGCACCGAAGTCTCCACGGGAGCTAGATCGTCTGTCTCGCAGAATCCGAACTTGTTGAGCTGGATGCCGATCGTCTTTGCCATGTCCGCAGCGGACGCGGGCGGCCCCGCGCCTGCCGCGAGGACCACGAGATCGAACTCCTCGTCCTCCAGCTCGGCCCCCGCGTGATATGTGACTATGAGGTTGTTCGTCTTCGGGTCCTCCGTCACCTTCGGGACCCGGTTGTTCCTGGCGATCCTGACGCCGTACTCGTTCTCGGCCCTCATCAGGTACTCCTCGAACTCTTTTCCGAAGGCCCTGGTGTCCATGAAGAATATCGCGGTCTTCAGCCCGGGCACATGCTCTTGGCCTATGACCGCCTGCTTGATCGCCGCCATGCAGCAGTAGGATGAGCAGTAGGTGTTGCCGGTCTGCGCGTCCCTCGAGCCGACGCACTGTATGAACGCGATCCTCCTGGGCACATCGCCGTCCGAGGGCCTGATTATGTGGCCCTCAGTTGGACCAGAGGCGCTGAGCATCCTCTCGAACTCGATGTTCGTGAGAACGTTCGGGAACACGCCGAGCCCGTACTCGACCTTCTTCGTGGCGTCGAACACGCTGAACCCCGGGCTGAGGATGATCGACCCCACCTCGATCACCTCCTCCTTGTCCGGCTCCATCGAGTACTGGATGGCCTTCGCTTCGCAGAACTTCTCGCACTCGCCGCAACCGATGCACAGCCCGCGAGAGATGGTGTACACGAGGGGCACAGCCTGGGGGAAGGGCACGTAGATGGCCCTCGCAGGCGCCATGTCCCTGTCGAATGCGTTGACGCCCTCGATCGGACAGTGCTCGGCGCAGACACCGCAACCTGTGCACTTGTCCTCGAGTACGTATCTGGAATGCTTAGTAATCGTGACCTTGAAGTCGCCCGCCTTTCCCTCGACCTTCTTGAGCTCGGCGTGCGTCAGCATCGTGATGTTCTCGTGCCTGCCAGTCGCGACGAGCTTCGGAGAGACGATGCACATGGCGCAGTCGTTGGTCGGGAAGGTCTTGTCCAGTTGGGCCATGGTGCCGCCTATGCTTGGCTCCGATTCGAGTATGTAGACCTTGTATCCGGAGTCGGCCAGGTCCAGCGCGGCCTGCATGCCCGCAGGCCCTCCGCCGATGACGAGCGCGGCTCCAACGGTCCTGTCATCACTCATCCTGCACCGCCTCCTTGGAGATGGGACCGAGCTTTTCCAGCTCCGCGACCATCTTCTTGATAGTCTCAGCGAACTTCCCGCCCTCCGAGCCTGCGATCCACTCCAGCTTGAACCTCTGGGGTTCTATGCCCGCCTCATCCAGAAAATTGTTCAGGAAGTTCCCACGCATGGCTGCCTTGTCGTTTCCGTTGATATAGTGGCAGTCCGCTGGGTGGCAGCCGGCGACTATGACCCCGTCAGCGCCAAGGGCGTAGGCCTTCAGGACGAAGGACGGGTCCACCCTGCCGGAACACATGACCCTGATGATTCTGACGTTGGGCGGATACTGCAGCCTCGTAGTGCCCGCAAGGTCTGCTCCCGCGTACGAGCACCAGTTGCAGCAGAACGCAACGATCTTCGGCTCGTACGCCGATTCGTGCTCTTCTCTCTGCGCCCCCGACTCCATGATTAGGCCCCCCTGACTTTCCTGAGGAACGAGTGAGCGGATACGTGGTGAGTGTCGAAGCCCAGCGAGATCGGGTCAATGCCCATCGCAAGCGCTTGGAACTGGGACACGTGCATGACTGGGATGCCATCCTTCGAGAACGATTTCTGGGCGTTGTCGAACTGCAGCAGGCAGAACGGGCAGCCCGTGACGATGCAATCGGCTCCTGCGGCCGCTATGTTCCTGCACTTGTCCTCCGTCAGCGAGTTGGCAAGCTCGACGACGTGGGATCTCACTCCCCCGCCGGCGCCGCAGCAATCCAGCCTGTCTTCGTAATCGACGCTTGTTGCGCCGCACGCCTCCACAATCTTGTCAATCATCACGGGGTCGTTCGGGTCGTCGAAGGCCGCATGCTCCGTCGGCCTAAGGTAATGGCAGCCATAGTGGACAGCCGCCCTGATGTTCTTGAGCTGGTGATTCGCCTTCTTCGAGATCTCGTCCAATCCGACATCCTTGGCCATAACCTCGACGTAGTGCCGGACCTTGACCGGCTCGAAGATCTTCCTCTTGGTCTCCGATTTCTGCGGTATGCCTGTGTACTTCTTCCCGATCTGCGAGAGGACCCTGTTGACCTTGCCCAGGTTCTTGGGCTCCTTGAGGTATTCCGTCGCCTTGAGCAGGGATGCGAGACAGCCGTTGCAGATCGTGAGTATCTGCCTCCGCTCGTTCTGGGCGAGCACCAGGTTCCTAGCGGCCAGGAGTAGCCATGTGTCCTTGTCAGTCGAGTAGAAGATGCCTGGCACGGGGCAACATGAGAAATCCTTCTGGTCCTTGACATCCAGGTTGAAGCCCTCCTTCCCGGTCACCCATCTGACTGCGCACTCGATGCCCGGGTACCTGTTAGGTATGACGCATCCGAAGAAGTAGACGAATCCGTTGGAGTTGGTCAAACCCTCACCTCATCTTGGATGCCAATGAGCTTGTCGTACTTCGACGCGTGCACGAGCACCTGTATCTCCTTGATGATCGCTTGGTACTCAGGGTCGTGTGAGTGGATCGGATTGAGCCCGAGCTCTTTTCTGATTTTGTCGATCTCGGGGTCTGGCTTGACGCTCTGGCCGTACTTCACCAGGTTCGTCACGGCAGTCTTGACGAACGGTGGGATTATGCCCTCTCTGACTGCGATGTGCCTCAGGGCGATCATTATATCGGCCGGGTTCAGGTCCGCCGGACAGTGCTCGTAGCACCTGTAGCAGGTCGCGCAGACCCATCTTGTGCCGAGCGTGTACTTCTTGAGCCCGAACTGGCAGCACTTGATGATGTTCCTTGTCTTGTAGTCGATCTTGAGGCTGATCGGGCAGACGCCGGTACAGTTGCCGCATTGGAGGCATGTCATCACGTCCTTGCCGCCGTATTTCTGTATCAGGGCCGGGAAGTCGGGCTCGAGCTGGCTCTCGTCGATGATCTTGTCCTCCACCAGCTCCTCGTGGAGACCTCCTATGAAGACCTTCTCGACCTCCTTCTCCGGGTCCTTCATGGTGTCACCTCCGCCTCTGCCTTCTTCTTGACAGCGTGCTTCCTGGTTGTCTCCGTCAACGCCGCCTGGATCTCTGAGTAGATCTGATCATCAGTGAACTGCATCGGCGCGATGGCCTTCTGGGGGCACGATGCAGCGCAGGTGCCGCAGCCATGGCAGAGCGCCTCGATCACGTGCGCCTTCATGCCGCCCTTGACTCCCGGGACCAGCTCGGGGGCACTGTACGGGCACAACTCCAGGCACAGGCCGCAGCCCTGGCACAGGTCCTCGTTCACGATTGCGGTCAAGGGTTCTATGCTGACCTTCTTTGCGAACATGGGCGCGGCAGCGGAGGAGGCCGCAGCCTTCGCCTGGGCCACGCTATCCGGTATGTCCTTCGGGCTCTGGGCGCACCCGGCCAGATAGATCCCGTCCATGGCCGTGTCAACGGGTCTCAGCTTCGGGTGGGCCTCCATAAAGAACCCGTCCGGACTCTGTGTGAGGCTCAGGATCTTCCCGATTCTCTTGCTCCCCTCGGAAGGTATGAGCCCGGTCGACAGCACGACGAGGTCGAACACCCTCTCCGTGATCTTGTTGAGAAGGGTTTCCTCGGCGCGGATCTTGATGTTCTTGGTCTCCGGGTCCTGGGTGAGCTTGGCAGGCCTCCCCCTGATGAACTCGACGTCGTAGTCTTCTCTAATCCTGTGGTAGAGCTCCTCGAAACCCTTGCCGAACGCCCTGATATCATTGTAATATACAGCGATGTGCGTCTCAGGCTCGTGCTCCATTACTATTTGCGCGTTCTTGATCGCGTACATGCAGCAGACTCTGGAGCAGTAATTGTTCCCGATCTTCTTGTTCCTCGAGCCGACGCATTGGATGAACGCGATCCTCTTGGGCACATTGCCGTCTGAAGGCCTGATCAGGTGACCCGCGGTCGGCCCAGAGGCGTTCAACAGCCTCTCGAGCTCGAGGCCTGTGATGACGTTGTCATACTCCCAGTACTTGTAGACGCCCTTCTTCATGGGCACATAGGTGTCGAAGCCAGTGGCGACGATGATAGTTCCCACTTTCAGCGTCAGGAGATCGTCCTTCATGTCATGGTCAATGGCCTTGTTCGAGCACGCCTTGACGCAGAGCAGGCACTTGCCCGACTTGAAGTGCAGGCAGTGTTCCTTGTCGATGGTGTACTTCAGAGGCACGGCCTGCGGGAACGGGACATAGACTGCCTTCCGCTGGCCAAACCCGAGGTCGAACTCGTTGTCCACTTTGACGGGACAGGCATCCGAGCAAAGGCCGCATCCGACACATTTGTCCTCAACGACGAACCTGGCCTTGCGTCGGACCTTGACCTCGAAATTGCCGATGTAGCCCTTGACCTCCTCGACATCGGAATATGAGAGTAGTGTGATGTTGGGGTTCCTCGCCAGCTCGACCATCTTGGGCGCGAGGATGCAGATCGCGCAGTCGCCCGTCGGGAACGTCTTGTCCAGCTGGGCCATCTTGCCGCCGATGCTTGGCTGCGTCTCGACCAGGTAGACCCTGAAGCCCATGTTCCCGAGGTCGATGGCGGCCTGGATGCCCGCAACGCCTCCTCCGATCACGAGCGAAACCGGCTCGACGGGGACCTCTCTGGCCTCGAGCGGCTGGAGCCTAGCGGCCTTTGAAACGCCCATCCGGATAAGGTCGGAGGCCTTCTCGGTGGCCTTCTCCTTCTCGTGTGAATGGACCCATGAGCATTGTTCCCGGATGTTGACCATCTGTAGAAGGCACTGGTTCAGGCCGGCCTGCTGGATGCACTTCCTGAAGGTCGGTTCGTGGAGTCTGGGAGAACATGATGCCACGACCACGCGCTGGACGCCGTTCTCTCTGATGGCCTTGATGATCTCCTCCTGGCCGAGATCGGAGCAGGTGTACTTGTTCTCCCTCGCCACGACCACGCCGGGTAGCTTCTCCGCGTCCTCCCGGACCTTGCCGCAGTCCACGACTCCAGCAATGTTGCTGCCGCAATGGCAGACGAAAACACCAATCCTTGGCCCGGTGGTGCTGCCGGATTCTTTCGTAGGAGCGCTTGTTCCAACATCCTTGTCCTGCGGTGCGGGTGCGGTCATGTCCCACCTCCCTCGATTCAGGCTAGACGGTTCTCGACCGGCTCGAGTGACCCCGCGAAAGGTCGCCAATCTTGGCTATCTGGCGCATCCACTCGGTCCCATTGATGGTCTGACGTTTTTGGATAATAAGACGGCTATTAATATAGGTTTCGAGTCCACTTTTCGAAATGCGAGGCCTTCACAGCGATAATCGTTCGAATGCGAAGGAAACATGACTTTTGGGAAACAGATTTTCAGCACGAGACTCGAAGTTCGTCATATTCGGTTCTTCGCAAAGCGTCGTTTCGCAGGGGCCCAGAAACGAAACGCGGTCATAACAACGTTATCGAGATTCACCTCATTCGATCTCCCGATTTTCGAGAACTTCCGGAATCGGCGGTATTCTTCCAAACGTAAAAGGGAGATTCGGCTACCGGTCTCGATTCTCTCATTTCTGAGCCGGGCCATTTGGCTGAGATTTCTTGGCGTATCTGTATGAGATGTGGCAGTTTCCTTCCCTGGAGACCATGCATGGACCGATCGGCGTGCTTGGAGTGCACTTCTTCGCAAATAGAGGACATTCCTCGCTCGTGAGAATACCTCGGAGCATCTCGCCGCACCTGCATCCCTTCGCCTCGCTGTACTCTCGTTGCCGTATCGGTTCCAGCAGATCCTCGAATCTCCTTCCAGCATCGTGTCTCTCGAGCTTCTTTCTGATGGCGAGGCCGCTCTCCTTGATCACCGGGAATCCTCTCCAGGGAACGTCTACGGGCTCGAACGCATCCTTCATCGCCTTGATTGCCGTGGGATTGCCGTCCGTGTGGACAACCCGCGTGTACTCGTTCTGGACCTCCGCCCGGCCTTCTTTCGCCTGGACTGCCAGCATGTAGACTCCCATCAGAAGGTCGATGGGTTCGAAGCCGGCGACTACTTGCGGGATCCCGTACTTCTTCGAAAGGAATTCATACGGCCTGGTCCCGATGATCGTGCTCACGTGACCGGGCTGGATCATGCCGTCAAGCTTGATCTCGCCCATTTCAGCGATCGCCTCCAGGGCAGGAGGGACGGTCCTGTGGCAGCTTAGGACCGAGAAGTTGACCGGGGGATCCGACAGAAGTGCGGAGGCGGTTGTCGGAGCGGTCGTCTCGAAACCGATGCCCATGAAGACGACCTCTTTCTGGACTTTCCTTGCAAGGACCACGGCGTCGTCGACGCCAAAGACGACTCTGACATCGGCTCCCTCCGCTTTCGCATCGTTAAGACAGCCCCTCGTTCCTGGGACCTTCATCACGTCGCCGAAAACCGCAACTGTCAGGCCCGTTCTGGCCAAAGCCAGGATCTCCTCGATCTCTCCCGGCGGCGTCACGCAGACTGGGCATCCGGGTCCTTGGCGTATGTCGATCCCTACGCGTTTGAACTCGCTGTCGAGGCCGAATCTGACGAGTGTATCCTGGTGCGTGCCGCACACGTGCATCAGGGTGAGCTTGAGGTTCATGTCCTCGAGCTTCTTGATGATCTTACGGGACATTTCCTTGTCCCTCAGCTTATACGTCCGGCACCACCATCCTGATGTTCCTTATCAGGCACTCCCTGCCCTCCGTGATCTTGGCGCCGCCCTTGCATTTCGGGCATTCCAGGATCGGGACTACCCTGTGCGTAGAGTCACCTGACAGAGATATGGAACCCTCGTAGCCGCAGGAACACACGATCTTCCCCCTGATGTTGCCGACCATCAGTCTGGCGCCATCCAGGATCGTGCCCTTGGACAGTACCTCGAACGCGAACTTCATCTGTTCTTCGCCGAGCATCGTGTACTCACCTATCTCCAGGTCCACTTGCTCGATCTTCTTCGCGTTTCGCTTCTTCGCCTCGGACAGGATGCTGTCGACTATCTGAGTCATGACCGAGAACTCGTGCATCCTCTACGCTCCGGACGACTCATGGTCCAACATTTCCCTGAAGATCTCGAGGGTCTTCTCCGCCTCTTGCCTGTCCATGACCTGAATCGCGTAGCCGGCGTGGACTATGACGAAATCGCCGATCTTTGCTTCCACTAGTGATATGTTCGCGGTCCTGGAGACACCTCCGTAGTCAACGGTGGCCGTGTGACCTTCTATGGATTTCACTTCTGCCGGAACGGCTAGGCACATCGGGTATCGAGTATACGGGGTCCTTTATTAAGTCTTACCCGACAAGGGAGCCAGCTATCGCGTTCTGGCCCGTGGAAATGCCACCATCGCCGTTGGAGATCCGCTCATGGCCGATGAACTCCAGTCCCCTTCTTTCGATAGCCTCTTTGACCCAGGCGGTGATGGGCCCACTGTAGGAAACCCCGCCTGTGACCCCCACCTGCTTGAGGCCGTTGGATTCCGCGTGCCCGCAGGCCCTGTCCGCAACCCCAGTCACCAGAGTCCTGACAAACGAGGCGGCAGCGTCTGCCCGAGAGCGATCGGTTTCTATTCTCATTTCTAGGAGCTGCCGGAACATAGGAAGCGTCCTCGCGACTTCAACGTTCCCGCTCCTTCCGAATTCCAGGTCGAACTTTTCATTTGATTTTCCGGTCTCCAGCCACTTCTCCAGCTTGATAGCGGGCTCACCCTCGTATGTCCGTTTGCAGCAGATTCCGAGTATGCACGAAACCGAGTCAAGAACACGCCCCATGCTGGAAGCCGTGACGCTCTTGTCGAGCATCCTTGAGTAGACCTCTATGTCCTTCTCCTCCGCCATCGTCGGCTCGATTCCGAGCTTGAGCTGGATAGCTGTCACGACCCGCTTCGGGTCGATCACTGCTCTGTCGCCACCCAGGAGCGGTATTCCTTCGAGCGTTCCCAGACGCTTGTACTCGGAGAAGTCGGCCAACAGGGTCTCACCTCCCCATGAAGAGCCATCATCCCCGTAGCCCGTGCCGTCCCATGTGAGGCAGACCAACGGACCTTCGATCTTCCGGTCGATCTTCAGCGCAGCCGCGTGCGCGTGATAGTGCTGAGTCTCTATCAGTTGGGCGCCGTACTCCCTCGCCAGTCTCTTCGCCACGATCCTTGTGGAGTATCTGGGATGTCTGTCCAGCCCAATCGCCTCGAACCACTTCATCCCCAGTAGATCGCTCAGATGGTGGATCGCATCGTCCAGGTACTGCAGAGTGGGATACTGCTGGGACTCGCCGACATACTGCGTGAGGAATATCTCGCCGTTCCTCGAGACGGAACCTGTGACATCCCACTGCGCTCCTACGCCAATGACTGGATGCTTGTGGTTCGCCTCTACCGGAACGGGAACGAATCCCCGCGACTTCCTCGTGAAGTTGGTCCTCTCAGAATTGATCTTCACGACGGAGTCGTCGCAGCGATGGATGATCCTTCTGTTGTGCATGAGATAGCAGTCGAGGCCGAGCTCGAAGGCCTTCTCGTTCTCCACTGCCATCGGCTCGCCTGGTGGGTTGGCAGAAGTCATGATGACGCCATCAGCTTCGAGGTGATGGAACATCAGAAGATGGGCGCCTGAGTACGGCAGCATCACTCCCAAGTTCCCTAGCCCAGGCGAGATTCTCTCGAGCTTGTTCTTCGCACTCTCCCTCTTGTGTAGCAGGACTATGGGCCTCTGCGGGGAGGTCAGCAGGTTCTCCTCGGCCTCGGTCACGAGAACGTACTTCTTCGCGGTCTCGAGGTCACGCATCATTACCGCGTACGGTTTGTCCCCTCTCCTGTAGATCTTCCTCAATCTGGCGGCGTTGTCGAAGGTGCATATTATGTGCATCCCGCCCCAGCCTTTGAGAAGACCGACTGCCCCCTCATTGATCCTCTTCGCGAACTCCCGGAACGGGTCCCTCCCCACCTCTTTCCTATTACTATCATATAGTGTGTATGTCGGCCCGCATTCGGGGCACGAGATTGTCTGTGCATGGAACCTGCGTTCGTCCGGCGACGCATATTCCTTGGTGCAGTCCGGGCACATCGGGAAGTCCGACATGCTGGTCCTAGGACGGTCGAACGGCAGGTCGGCGATGACCGTGAATCTAGCGCCGCACTCCGTGCAGTTCGTGAACGGGAACAGGTATCTTCTGTCGCCCGATCTCCTGAAATCGACCACGCAGTTCATGCATATCGCTGTGTCAGTCGGGATAAGGGACACGCGCGCACCGTCGTGGCTCTTGACTATCGAGAACTCCTCCAGCTTCTCGTCGACCTCCTCGAACTCCGCGCGGTCGATCCTGGCGAGCGCGGGTAACGCATTCCTTAGCTCCTTGAGGAACTTCTCCGCGTCCCTGTCTATATGTATTTCAACGTTGGAGCCATTGTTGAGGACATATCCTCTCAGGTTCATGGCCTTCGCGACCCTGTAGACCGTGGGCCTGAACCCGACACCTTGTACGACTCCGTAGACAGTGATCTTCATGGTCGTCCTCTAGAACCCGAGCGCCCTGACCAGTTCGTCCATGCCTTTCCCATGGCGCGCGTCCATCATGATTATCGTTGCGCCCGGGTTGGTCCTTCGGGCATCCCTCTCAAGGATCTTCGGGTCGACTTCCATCGCCTGGGCGAGGTCGACCTTGTTTATTACGATGACATCTGAGAACGCGAATATGGCAGGGTGTTTTCGGACCATATCGTCACCTTCGGTGACGCTTATCACCACAACTCGCTTGTGTGATCCGAGTGGGAAATCAACTGGGCAGACGAGGTTCCCAACGTTCTCAATGAACAGGAAATCGATCTTGTCGAGAGGCATATCCTCGAGAGCGTGGTCGACGAGGTGGGCGTCCAGATGGCACTCCTTCCCGGTGTTGATGTTGGCTGCTGGTACGCCGTGCGAGACGAACCTGTTGTAGTCGTCGTCCCCGGAGACGTCTCCAGCGATGGCCGCGGGTCTCTTGCCCTTGGCCTTCAGGATGTCCATCAGTTTCTCGATGATCAGAGTCTTCCCGGAACCTATCGCCCCCAGGAAGTCAAAGGCCACGATACCGTGCGACTCGAGGTGCGCCCTGTTCTCGTCCGCTATCCGCCTGTTCTCGGACAGGATGTCCTTCTCGAGGTCCACGGTCACGACTTTGTGCATGCTTGCGGGAAACGGGCCTACCGGAATAACCTTTTCGCCTCGAACCCAGGTCATGCGCTCTTGCCGTAGTAGTCCTTCACAGTCTTACGCGTCAGCAACCAGGGCGCGGTGACATCGATCCTCAACAGGCGCGCGAGACCGAACGACCTCGGCTTCTCCGAGTTCGGTGGCGTCGTCAAGGGGCTGAAGGCCGTCAAGGGCGAGACCGAGCAGAAGGAAAAGAAGATCCAGCAAAACCCATGATGTCCTCCACGTAATCCCTTCGGCGGCTCCAAGCTCATCGCCCTAGATGACTTCGCCGAAGGGATTCAACCATTCCTTTTCATCGACATTTGCCGCAGTACATTCTCAGCGCCTAGCAGCTCGTTCATCCGCACCTCCCCTCAAGCTAGTTCTATAACGTCAGAGAAACAGGTAATATAGCAGTACTGAGATTTGGGGGTATTCGGTTCGAGTCAGTATCGAATCGGGGAGCCGTCGAAGTTACGGCTCATAGAGGGGGAGAAACAGGTTATGAACGATACGAGAAGTGAGCGGAGCGTGCGGGGTCGGAACGCCCTGCTTACAGTATTTGTCGTGGGCGTGATGGTCGCGACGGCGTTCGCGGTCACGGCCCAAGTCATGCACCGGTCAAGGGCGGAGATGCTGTCCGATGTGCCGTTGCAGTGGCAAAAGTATGTGAATGGAGCTATCCAGAACGGTGAGATTCCAAGTGGCGCGTCATCGGCCGCGGTCAGGGACTGGCTGGTGAACAGCATCGCGGGAATGAGCGACAAGGTCAAGAGCAGCTATGTGAACCCCTTGAACGCCAAGAAGGTGGCCGAGAGGGAGGCTGCAGGTGGCACCCCGGCCGAACCGCCAGCCTTGACGGGAGTCGGCAAGATCCTAGTGGTCTTGGTCGAATTCGCAGGTTCGGACACAGACAAGGGCGTGACCTACACTGGACCGTTGCACAACACGATCCCGCAGCCGACTGCGGATAACAATGTCGACTACTGGAGGTCTGACTTCACACCCAGTCACTACAGAGAACTCCTCTTCGGCAAGAAGACGGGGTCTCTCGCCAACTACATGAAGGAGCAGTCGGGCGGACAGTACACTGTTGACGGGTTCGTGACCGACTGGGTCCAGATCAAGGACCACTCGCAGTGGTACTACGGAGCCGACAGCCGCACGGGCGGTGCCGGGTCCGACGACCTGAACGGTCCAGTATGGCGCATGGCCATCGACGCTGCGAAGGCCGCCTACGACCAGTACGGTATGTCCATCCCGTGGTACGACTTCGACACTAACAATGACGGTTGGATCGACAGCCTCATGGTCATCCGCGCCGGACAGGAGCAGGAGCCCGGCCCGTCGTGGTACATCTGGGGCCACAGCTGGTTCGCCAACTGGCCCGCAGGGTACGAGATCGTCCCGGGCCTCAAGGTAGGGTCATACACCTGTGAGGCTGAGGACGGCACGCTCGGACTATTCGCACACGAGTACGCACACCAGCTCGGCCTGCCGGACGAGTACGACACCACCTACATCGGGGAGAGCTCGACTGGGTTCTGGACGCTTATGTCCTCAGGAATGTGGAACCCGGGCCCGACCCCAGATGGAAGGATGGCGCTCGGCGTCCTGCCGGCACACATGAATGTCTGGAGCAAGTATGTACTCGGCTGGGAGAACGGCGCGACTGCCTACTTCGACTACTCGAGCGGAGCACCGGTCTCTGGGACAGTGAGCCTCTCCCAGGTTGAGGGGAAGATCGGGACAAGAGCTGTCAAGGTGGAGCTGCCCAAGAAATCGGTCACTCTGCCATTGCCTAGTCCGCATACTGGCAGCTATCAGCTGTACTCCGGCTTCAAGCCCGATGTCACCGATGTCATGGGAGGCACTTGGTCGTCCTATATGATGACCGCGACGATCCCTACCGTGCCCGTGGGCGCCAAGCTCACGTTCTACGAATGGTGGGACATCGAGGCCTACTACGACTGGGGCAGCGTCGAGGTGTCAACGGACGGTGGCATGACCTGGACCTCATTGCCAGGCAAGTACACCACTACCGCAAACCCGATTGGGAGCAACCCGGGCAACGGCATAACGGGCACCACGAAAAAGGTTGTCCTTGAAGAGATGGACATGTCTGCCTATGCGGGGGCGACGAACCTGCTCCTGAGGTACACGTTGAGCCAGGACGGCGGGGTCTACGGACTCGGCTGGACGGTGGACGATGTGACCGTGGCGGGCTCTGACGGAACGATCGCGTTCCAGGACATGGTTGACGCGAGCTCTGCGTCCAAGTGGGTCATTACCGCGACGGACGACATGGGCTCTGGCTGGTCCGTTGCGAGCGCGGGAGCCGGCGGCTCGTTCCGACACTACTACATCATGGAGTGGAGGAACTTCGTCGGGTACGACTCTGCGCTGTACAACAGCTACCAGTTCGTCGGCCTGTACGTCAAGTTCTGGTCCCACACGCCTGGTCTGATGATATGGTACCGTGACATGTCAATGGGTGACAACGATGTCGGACTGCACCCCGGCCATGTCGCGATCGGTGCGGTCGATGCCCACCCGGAACCATTGTACAGAGCGGACAGGCACTTCGTGCGGGAGCGCATTCAGCTGATGGACGCGGCGTTCGGGCTCAGGCTAACGATCGGGAACACGATCACGCTGATCGGCGTTCCGACCACGTTCCCGTCACTGCCCGCTCAGCCAACCTTCGACGACAAGAACACCTTCTACTACTCGCAGTTCTACAAGGGAACCTTCGAGTTCATCGGCATGAAGCTGCCGACATATGGTGTGAAGGCGACCGTCCTCAGCGAGAAGGCGGGACTGACTGGAGCTACCATATCCATCAACGCTGCTCCATAAGCGAGAGCGAGTGCTGGACAAACCCTTTCCCAATCATCTTTTCTTTTCTCATGACCCGACTATGTCCTCGAGACCGATCCTAGATCCTCGACCCGATGAGGAATATCTGCGGGAGGGCGCCTACGAAGGCGGTCACGAAGATGAGGACCACGGCAAGCACGAAATGCATCGTGATGAAGGACAGAAGAATGCTGAAAGCTAGGATGACAAGTATGGTTATCCACACGAAGGTGAAGGCCATGGCGCGCCTTCCAGGGGTCCCACCTATCCAGGGGAAGTCGTTGAGGAAGTCGTCCTTTCCCGGTCCTCTCCGCATGTGGTCAAGCTCGTGCTCGCTCGGCGGGCGGGACCGGAGCCATGCGCCGCATCTGTCGCAAGTGTTGCTCCTGTTGTTGAACCTGACTCTGCGGCCACAGCTAGGACATCTCATGGTCTTCGCTCAGGGAGAGAATAGGTCGCAGGCGGCTAAGTTACTGTTGCTTCGCGAGAATCAGTTTCAGGACCTTACATCAAGAACATAGACTAGGTCCTGTCCTCCAGGGTCGTACAATTCATCTAGTCTCGCTGCAACCCTGAATCCGATCTTCTCGTAAAGCTTCCTCGCACTAGCCCTTTCCGCCTGGGTCGTCAGGACGATTTTCCTCACCTTGATCCCATGGTCATCGAAGTAGGTCCGCACGTCGTCAATCGATCTTCTGAGGAGCTTCTCAGCGAGGCCCATCCTCCGGGACTTCTCTTCCACCCATACGTTCTCTATCCACCCCAAACCGCTGTACCGTTCACCCTCGATCCTCCAGGCGCATGCTCCTTGGATTCTGCCGTCGATTTCGGCAACGACTATGTGATGATAGTCGAAGTAGCAGTTGATGAACCAACGGGATTCCTCCTCCGAGGTCTTCAGGTCCTGGTTTCGGAACATCTCGATGAGACTTTCCAAATCATCTTTGGAGGCACTGCGGATGTCGACTGTCAAGCGTCTGCAGATATTCGAACCGCCGATTAATAGTAATCGAGAGATTGCCGCCCTTTTGCCTCGCTTCTATCACCGACCGGGGATTATAGCGACCAGATCAGCCATTTCGATGACTGCGGAGTCAAGAACATACGCTATGGATGAACGTGCCTGGCACCGCTGACCAATGGATGGAGAGTGGGGGCAGGGGGATTTGAACCCCCATCGACGGGTTTCCACCAGGCGGAGAGCGACTCCGCCCGTTTCGAACATGGGTCATCGCTCCAGTTATTCATCACTGGTCAGCAAACCCAACGGAAATCATTCCCATAACTGGAGCCCGTAAGGATACCAGACTACCCCATACCCCCAGGTGGTTTGCACTAGGGAATCTACTTCTTACGCATCTTCTGGGCTCTCTTCCGCCTTCGCATCTTCTTCTTGCGCCATTTCCAGCGCTGCTTCCCGCGTTTCTTCCAGGCTCTTGAGCTCCGTTTCATGCGTTAGACTCCCTTGTGCCTTCTGGCCGTACACCGTTCCTTTTTATATTCCTTTTGGCGCGGCTAGCGGGCCGGTCGGGAGTTTCGGGCGTTTTGAACGCCATTCGAACCCGAGACCACTGGCTTTCTTCTGCTCAATCAGAGCTTAGAAGGCCAGTGCTATATCCTGGCTAAGCCACCGGCCCATCTGGCCGCGGTCTAGATGAAGCACTATTCTATTAAACCTTGGCCGGAGCAAACAACGCGCGCAGACTCCTTCTTTACAGTTGGCTGCGATTCTCTTCTCAACGTCTATAAGCTGCAATCATATTCAGGTGTCCAATGGCCAACGTGGAAATAGTCGAGCTCAAGAGAATGGATCTTCGGAACGCTGTCATAATAGACGGATTCCCGAGCATCGGCCTTGTCAGCTCGATCGTCGCGAACTACCTCATCGCCCTCCTGAAGCTGGAGTACGTCGCAGTCATGGATTCCGATTCGTTCCCGACGCTGTCCCTGATCAGGAACGGCGAGCCACTGGGCCCTGCGAGGGTCTATGCAAGATCGGAGATTAAGCCTGGTGAGCAACAGGTGGTCGTATTCTCGACGGAGCTCCAGCCTTCAGCGAACCTTCTCAGGGACATCGGAACCGCGATAATCGATTTCGGAACCCAGCAGAAGTGCAAGCTCATAATCTCATCCGGCGGCCTGATCGTGGAGAGGGACGAAGACGCGGAAGACGAGAAGGGCGAGATAGCCGTATACGGGATAGGTAGCACTCAGGCCGCCCAGAAGCTGCTCCTCGAGGCAGACGCTGAGCCCTTCTTGGAGGGCGTCATCTCAGGGACCGCAGGAGTGCTGCTCAACGAGGGCAAGCGTCGCGGGATGGACGTCATCACGCTCCTCGCAGAGGCCCGCCCTGATGCCGCAGATGCAAGGGCAGCAGCTCTCATACTGTCGGCAATCGACCAGATGGTGCTTCATCTCAATCTCAACGTGGAACCGCTGTGCAAAGAGGCGGAGAGGCTGGAGGCCCAGCTGAAAGTGCTGCACAAGGAAACTGCTCGGAAGAGCAGAGGCCCGGAAGTCCAAGTGAGCTACGGCTGAGCGGCTCTTGGGCAGGCGGCTGGCGAACGTTGAATGTTGTGCAACCGAAAGCCGTTGAATGTGGGAGTTTCGCTCTCAGACCACCCGAAGTCCCTTCGAAAGGAATATCTATAGTTTCAACTATGCACGAATGAAAGCGCATTTGTTAGCATGAACTTCGAGGTATCAACATGACAGCGGAAAAGGCTTCAATAAGGACGGCCGAGGTCCCCGGACCGAAGTCCGTCGAGCTCGGCAAGTTGAGGGAGAAGTATCTGTCGAAGGCGGTGGGGATCGTTGCACCGATCTACATCGAGAAGGCCGAGGGCTCTCTGTTCTACGATGTCGATGGCAACTCGTTCATCGACATGGGCAGCGGGATCGGCGTTCTGAACGTCGGCAACAGGCCGAAAGAGGTCGTTGCCGCGGTGAAGAAGCAGGCGGACCAGTTCCTCCATGTCTGTTTTCAGGTGACTCCATATGAGAACTATCTGAGACTGTGCGAGAAGCTTGCCAACATTGCGCCTCACCCGGGCCTGTCGAAATCGGTCCTGTACAACTCTGGCGCCGAGGCGGTCGAGAACTCTATCAAGATCTCAAGACACTATACGAAGAAGCCTGCGGCATTCTCATTCGTTCATGCGTTCCATGGAAGGACGATGATGGCCATGGCGCTGACGTCGAAGGAGATGCCATACAAGGCCGGGTTCGGCCCGCTTCCTGAGACATACAAGGTGGAGTTCGCCTACTGTTACAGATGCCCGTTCAAGATGGAGTATCCTGGATGTGGCGTCGCATGCGCGGACAAGATCGACGAGGTCTGGTCGAGCCCGCAGTTCCAGGGCAAGGTCGCCGCCATCATCGGTGAACCGATCGCTGGCGAAGGCGGGTTCATCGTTCCCCCGAAGGAGTTCTACGCCAAGGTCACGAAGATATGCAAGAAGCACGGCGTGGTCTATGTCGATGACGAGATCCAGACTGGCGCTGGAAGGACTGGGAAGATGTGGGCGATACAGCACTGGTCGGGCGTGGAGCCGGACATCCTTGTCACGGGCAAGGGCATTGGAGGCGGGTTCCCTATCTCTGCAACGACCGGCAGGCCGGAGATAATGGATGCCCCGCAGGTCGGAGGCCTGGGCGGCACTTTCGGAGGCAATCCCGTGGGATGCGCTGCGGCGCTGGCGCAGTTCGACATCATAGAGAAGAACCTGAAGAACGTCCCGAGGGTGAACGCGTATATCACTAAGAGGCTCAACGACATGCAGTCCAGGTTCCCCATCATCGGCGATATCAGGGGAATGGGCGCGATGATGGCAATCGAGCTCGTCAGCGATCCGAAGACCAAGGAGCCTGCTGCCAAGGAGACGAAGGCCATCGGCGCAGCCGCCCTCAAGAAGGGTATGGTGCTCCTGAGCTGCGGCACGTTCGGCAATGTGATCAGGATGCATCCGTCGATGATCATGCCGGATGACATTCTCGAGCAGGCCATGGATATCCTCGAGGCCAGCATCGAGGAAGTGACGAAGTCACCTTGATCTGTCACAAGGCCTGACGGCCGCGAAACCACTTAAGTCCCCTTTCATTCTTTCAATGGTCGAACGCTAGATGCAGTGCCGGCTCCATTGAATGACCGTTCTCTCCGTGTGCTTTGTAGAAATCCTCGATGAAGAGCAAAAAGAGAGTCTCCATCCTCCCCGAGTTGTATGAAAATGCCCGGAACACGAGCTCCTTATGCTGCTGGCTCGGGACGCGAGCCAGCACATGCGACCCCATCTTCCGCTTCTCCACCGAGAACACCGTCTCCACCTTCGGCCGGTGGCCGTCGTATCCCTTCTGATCGAAGTCCCTCCTCTGTCTCCTCCGCCGCTTTCCCCTCATCTTAATCTTCGGACGCGATGCCGCGCGCACGGGTATCGCCGTCCTCGCGCCCAGGATGTCCTGGGCGTACTCGTGGTTCGATTCCGCGTCGTAGCCTTTGTCGGCGACGATCAGCTTCACTGGAAGCCCGGCTGGCCGGACCTTCTTAAGAGTCCAGATGAAGTCCGGCGAGTCGTTCGACGGACCTCGCCTGAACTTCACAGCAACTATGAGCTGCTTCCTCGTCTCCACGACCGCGGTCTGCTTCAAGAAACGACGCGTCGGGACACCTCGCCTGTGTCCTCCCAGAGCGCTTTTCCTGAACTCGAGAACGCGGGTGTAGTACGTGCTCGCGGACGTCGAGCTGAACCCCGTCGAGTCGACCGCTAGATAGAGAACCCTGACCCTCGCCTCCTCCAAGAACGCAAGGAGGAGGCGCTCCAGCCTCCTCGTCTCCGCCCTCTTCGAGAACTTGTGCAGCGTCGTCCAATGAGGCACCTTCCTCAGCCCAAGCTCTTCGAGGATCTCGGTGCAGACCTCGAGGACCTCACAGAAATCCCTGTACGACTTCCTGAAATGCTGGCGGAGCGCCAGCAGGACCACATGCTGGTGGTCCGTGTACACGTGATTCGCGTACTTCGATCCTCGAAGAGGGTATCGAGCCCTCTTCAAAACCCTCTTCTGACGACGAACGATGCGAACCAGTTTATGCTGGTTCGCTTTCTTCCCATCCCACGGCACAGGGCCATCCCATCCTAGGAGCCAGTGATCCCGCAAGAAGATCATGGCTGGCTCCTGGAAGGGGCCATGCTGTGCCGACGTTTCTACCTTTCCGGGATGTCGCTTTTCATAGGGTTTCTACAGAGCATCTCCGTGCAAAGTATCAAATAGGCTTTCAGTATTTCAAGTGTGCTTTAAGGCAGAAAACGCCCTTGGCACCCGCCATATGTGCGCGCGCCCGGGAGCGTAAAAAGGAGAGAACTGACATGGCATCTAAGACAGGAAGCGCGTTTGATTGGAAGGTCTGGATGGTAATTGCGATAGTCGCATCATCCGTGATAGGGTTCTCGGCCGGGTATGTCCTGGGCGGGGCGCAGAAGAAGGTCATACTGAGCATCGTCGACGACTACGGAAGGACCGTGGAGCTAAAAGGCGTCCCGCAGAGGATCGTCTCCGCCGCTCCATCTCCCACCGAGATACTGTTCGCTGTAGGCGCCGGCGCACATGTTGTCGGGGTCGACAACTACAGCGACTATCCCGCGGAGGTCAAGAGCCTCCCGCAGATAGGCTCGTACACTCTCAACATCGAGGTCATCATGAGCCTCAAGCCTGATCTGATCGTCTGCAGCGACCTCGTTCCGAGGCTTCAGCTGGACCAACTGGAAGCGCAGGGGATCCCTTACTTCATATTCGCGGCAAGGACGATGGAGGACGTGATCAAGGACCTGAGACTCGCGGGAAGTCTGACCGGTCATTCGCTCGAGGCCGAGTCCGCGGTCGCCAGTCTGCAGGCAAGGGTCAATGCAGTTACGAACAAGACCCTCGCCGTCGGCGTCGAGAAACCCAGGACCTACATCGAGTACTACCCACTCTGGACATACGGGCCAGGCTCATTCGGAGACGACTTGATAAGGTTGGCCGGTGGCACCAACATAGCTTCCAACGCGAGCAACGAATACCCTGAGCTCACACCTGAGTTCATCATCGCGCAGAACCCAGAGATCATTGTCTACACTGTGGGTCCCATGACCACAACGGTCGCTGCCGACTTTGCAGCTAGGGCGCATTGGGACAGCATCTATGCCGTGTCGCACGACAAGATCTACTCGCTGGATGACAACCTCATGAGCAGGTACGGACCGAGGGTCGTGGATGGCCTGGAACAGCTTGCGGAGATAATACACCCAGAGCTTTTCACCTGAGTCAGAGCCGAAGGTGGTCGCACTGATCGGAACCGGGTTGCCCACCGATGACGGGCAGGCTCCCACGCGCTTGAGGGGCAAGCGATTCCTTATCATATGCGCGCTGGGCGCTCTCCTCGTCATAACAGCTTTCATAGCCATACTGGTGGGCACGCTCGGCCCGATAGGCCCGGGGATCCCAGAGAAGATCACGTTTTCAGAAGCGGTGAAGGGGATCTTCACCAATTCCAAATATCACTGGGTTTTTTGGAATGTGAGGATGCCAAGAGTTCTCTTGGCGGGGTTGGTCGGAGCCGCCCTCGCGTGCTCGGGCACTGCGATGCAAGCGATTTTCAGGAACTCGATGGCCGATCCCTTCGTGATCGGGGTCTCATCCGGAGCTGCCGTTGGCGCCACGGTCGCAGGGATGCTGGGACTGGGAGCGGTGCTTGGAATCCTCGCCGCCCCGATGTTCGCATTCGTGTCGGCGGTTGTCGCCGCCTTTTCTGTCTATGCGCTCGGCTCTGTGAGAGGCAAGGTCTATGTCGATTCCCTGCTTCTCTCTGGGGTGGCGGTCGCGGCCTTCCTCGGAGCGATAGTCTCATTCCTGATATACTTCGCGAGACTGCAGTATCACCAGCTGATCTTCTGGCTCCTTGGGAGCCTTACTCTTGCGAGCTGGGACATTGTGCAGATCCTTGTGTTCCCGGTGATTGCTGGAGCTGTTGTCGTCTTCCTCTACGGCAGAGATCTGGACGCGTTGTTGCTGGGCGAGGAGACCGCGCACAATCTCGGCGCCAACCCCGAGTTCCTGAAGAAGTTGATGCTATTCGTGTCGGCGCTGATGGCTGCCGCCGCAGTGGCGTTCGTCGGAGTCATAGGTTTTGTCGGCCTGATAATACCGCACATATCGAGATTGATTGTCGGGTCGAACCATAGGACCCTGGTGCCCGCTGCCACTCTAGCCGGGGCGATCTTCCTCATAGCGGCGGACATGCTAGCTCGGACGGCTGTGGCGCCGACGGAGCTGCCTGTGGGAATCATCACCGCGCTCTGCGGCGGACCTTTCTTCCTGTACCTGCTCCGCAGAAACAGCATGGGGCGTGAGCGGTGATGTCTCTGGCAGTCAGAGAGCTATCGTTCTCGTTCGGAGATGTCCAGGTATTGAAGAAAGTCACGTTCAAGGTCGCGCCTGGAGAGTTCATAGGCATCATGGGCCCGAACGGGTCTGGGAAGACGACGCTCTTGAGGTGCATCACCAAGTTCCTGCCGTCGGAGAACGACATGATACTCGTTGAATCGAAGCCCCTGAACGGCTTCACTCCGGCCGATATGGCGAAGACCTTTGCGGTCGTGCCGCAGAGCTCGGCCACCGATTTCCCATTCACCGTTCACGACATCGTGATGATGGGTAGGATACCGCACATCGGAAGCAGGCTGTCTGGAGAAACCAGGCGGGACGTTGACATCGTCCGACAGTCGATGAAGAGGACCAACACCCTTCAGTTCGCGAAGCGCATCTTCTCTGAGCTCAGCGGCGGCGAGAGACAAAGGGTGATAATCGCAAGAGCGATTGCGCAGAAGCCCAAGGTGCTCTTGCTGGACGAGCCCACGGTATATCTCGACATAAGCGGGCAGATCGAGATCATGGATCTACTCAAAACCCTGAACAGAGAGGAGGGGATCACCACGATCGCTGTTCTTCACGATGTCAACCTCGCCGCTCGGTACTGTGACCGGATAGCTCTCCTCAGCCAAGGCAGGCTGGAGGCGATAGGTGGTCCCAAGGAGGTCCTGACTGCGGAGACGATTCAGAGCGTCTACGGAGTCGATGTATCGGTCAGGAGGGATCCCTTGACCCAGGCAGTCTACATCATGCCTCATTCACCGACAATCACGATTCACAAGCACGGGACTAGGGTGCATCTTCTGTGCGGAGGAGGGACGGGCGGGGTCATAATGAAGTCTCTGCACGATGGTGGTTACTCCCTTTCTGCAGGCGTTCTCAACGTCCTCGATTCTGACTATGAGAACGCGAAGGACATGCATATCCCAGTGGTGGCCGAGGTCCCCTTTGCCCCCATCAGCCCCGAGAATCACGCAGAGAACCTGGCCCTTATCGATGAATCGATAGCTGTCGTTGTGTCGCCCTTCCCAGTTGGCCCGGGAAACATAAGGAACCTCGAGGCCGCAACTCATGCTCTGCGGTCCGGCAAGAAGGTATTCCTGATGCATCATGAAGGAGCCCTATCAGTGGACTTCGTCGACGGAAGGGCCGATGCGCTCATCAAGGGATTGATTAGCTCGGGAGCCACTGTCGTTGCCGATATGGAGGAGCTCCTCTCAAAGCTGGCGAAGAGAGGAGGATGAGCCATGAACGGCCAACCGCTGCGCGACCTGAAACGGAACACCGAACTCCTGATCCTGGTTGAAGTGCTGAAGTCCCCGTCGATAAGGATGAAGGAGATAGCCAACCGGCTACACGTCACCGTGCAGGCGGTAAGCCAGTACATCTCTTCTATGAAACGGGAAGGATTGCTCAAGGAACAGCGAGGCATCCTCAGACCCACCAGGAAGGGCATGCAGATCGCCCAGGAACACTTCACCTCCCTGAAGGAGCAAGTCGATGCGGTCCTCAGACGGATAAGCGTGATCGACAGATGCGTCGCGATTGCGGGGAAGAAGATCAGGAAGGACCAGTCGGTCGGTTTGATCATGGAGGACGGCATGCTAATGGCCTTTCCAGACAGGGAGGCGGCATCCACAGGGAAGGCAATAGAGGATGCCGATGAGGGAGACGATGTCCTTGTGAGTCGGTTGGAGGGTATCGTGGATCTCGAGCTCGGGAAGCTCCTGATCGTGGAGACGCCGTCTGAGGAGAGCGGCGGCTCCAAGAATGCTAGTGTCGATAGGGTCAGGGACAAGATAGAGGAGCTCTCCCCCGGTCTGCTCGTCGCTGGTGATGCGACAGGCGCTGCCTTGCTCATGAAGACGAGCGGTGAGTTCTTCACGATCCATGCGCCAGTGGAATCTTCAATGAGCGCGCTCAGCAAGGGCGTCGACGTTGTGTTCTGCGGCACGCGCGATTCCGTCGACCAGATCCTGGCGGCCGTGTCCGACCTGAAGAGAGAGAGCGGCTACGAGATAGAATGGAAATCGTACAAAGCCTAGCGAAAAAAGGAATCAAGTCTAAATCCACCTAGGCCGATTGCTCGCCAAGGTGAAATTGTGGAAGTGGTAGAAGCCATTCATGCCAGACGAGCGAAAAGAGCGCTTCAGGACAAGCCTGTGGAGGACGATAAGATTGACGCCTTGGTCGAAGCCGTCAGATTCTCGGCCTCGTGCAACAACAACCAGCCTTGGCGTATCGTTATCTGCAAGGGCAAGGAGGCTCTGGCTGCGATCAAGGGCGCTCTCCCAAAGGGGAATGTTTGGGCCACCCGGGTGCCCGTGATCATGGTCGTGTCCGCGAAACCAGTGGACGACTGCCAGCTCCCGGATAGAAGGGATTACTTCCTGTTCTCGACCGGTCTGGCCATAGGTCAGCTCGAGCTCAGGGCGACGGAGCTCGGACTGGTCGCGCACCCGATCGCCGGATATGACCCATTGAAGGCGAAAGCGATCCTGGGGATCCCCGAGGAGTACGTCGTCATAACGTTCGTCATAGTCGGCTACCCTGGGGGCGACGACTCTCTACTGTCGGACAAGCAGAAGGCCAACGAACTGACTAGGCCGGAGAGGAAGCCCATAGGAGAGAATTTCTTCATCGACAAGTGGGGCGCCCCCTACCGTTAAATACCCACCTGCTAGAACCTCAGGTGTCCAGTCAAAAGCCTTATGAGACCGATAGGCTTCCCCAGTCAGGGCCCTGGAGGCCTTCTTCATGATCAGACTCTACTGTGCAACAGAGGGCGAACTCAGCCCTATCGAGACCAAGAGGCTGAAAGACGCCCTCTGGATCGATGCCGTCGCGCCCACTCCGGAAGAGGTGGAGCTCCTGCACAAGGAGTTCAAGATAGACCTTCAGGACGTTGCGGACTGCCTCGACCCCAACGAGCGGTCCAGGGTGGAGAATGAGGAGACCTATGACCTCCTGGTCCTCAGGAGCGTCCTGACTGAGGAGAGGAATGGGGACCATCACAACGACAGGATCCAGACGATGCCAATCGGCATATTCCTCACTCCTGGCAGAGTGGTCACCGTCAGGATAGGCTCGACGTTCACATACCAGGAGATCACCTCGGATCTCAAACGCAAGCCGAGGATCGACAACAAGGAGGACCTGTTCCTGGCGCTCATCAGGAAGGTCAACAAGGACATAGAGAGACGCGTCAGGCCGATGGAGCGCAGCATCGCCTCGATCCAGGAGAAGATCCTCACCGCGAAGAGGGGAGAGGTAGCCCCTAGCGCCTTCACGCTCAGCAACGGCTTGATCCTCGTGAACACGGCCCTTCTTTCCAATCTGAACGCGGTCTCGATGCTCCCGAGAGCGAAGCATCTTCATCTGACCAAGGAAAAGATGGACTTGATGGAGGACCTGGAGAACGATGTCGCCCAGCTCTATGAGATGACCACGATCTACAGAGAGATCATGTCCAATGTGTTGAACGCGTACGAATCCACACTTGCAAACAACCTCTCAACCGTGATGAAGACCCTGACGACGATCAGCTTGATCCTGATCCTTCCGATGATGATCGCAGGCTGGTTCAGCATGAACGTGGCCCTTCCGTTCGACAAGGACTCGTTGTTCGCCTTCTGGCTCGTGGTCGGGATCTCGGTAGCGGCTGTCGCCGGGCTCTGGGCCTTCTTCAGATGGAAGCAGATACTCTGAGCGTGTCTCAGAGTACCTTGTTCCCGTTCTCGTACAGGTGTATGCAGTTGACCGGACAGTCTGCGGCAGCATCTCGGGTGCACGCCTCGTCGTCAAGCTCCAGTTCGTCGTTGTCCCCCACCCTCTTCCCGCCCTTCAGGGTGGCCAAGCCGTCGGCCGCCATCTCGAAATAGTCCGGGCAGGTCTGCGTGCAGAGCTCGCACCCGCTACAGTCTGGCCTCACGATATCCACTTTGAACTTAGCCATTTCAGTCATCTTCCTATCGGATTCTGTGTCTTCGTAAGCTCCCCAATGACTTATGCTCTTCCCCTGTCTCCTGAGGCTCCCCCTGAGCCAATCTTCACTAGCGCACATTTGGGAGTAAAAGCTAAGGCATGTTCTACCGCTCCACGGGGTGCGCTCTTAGGGGGGTTGCGAAACGGCCGACGTGCGAAAGTGGGAGAGCAAGAAGATCGGTGTCGTTATCGAGGTCGACTACGACAAGTGTTCTGGGATCGGCCAGTGCGTCTCAGTCTGTCCTTCCAATGTTTACGAGGTTGTGAACGGGAAAACCACATGCCCCAACATCGATGAGTGCATCCAATGCTGCGCATGCCAAGAGGCCTGCCCAGTCAATGCGATCAAGCACCATTCGTGCCAGTGATTGTTGAGTGGCCGGCCCGCTCACGGTTCTACTCAGTTCCTCCAAGAACTGCAACAGGTAGTTCTGCACTTCAGGTCCAGGCAGAATCATGTCCCCTACTCAGTTAGGGATAGAGGTCTTATATAACGGCGTTAAATCATGAGGTCATGACGAATCGAATGGTCAGCTCAAACGAGGACAGGACAATGAGGACGATGGTCACTCTGCTGGTGATCTTGATTGTTGTGGTACCCGTGGTTATGTTCATAGCTATGGGTATTGCTGGGTGGAACCACTCCGGGTTCGGGATGATGGGCTCGTGGGGAGGCGGCTGGGGGCTCATGATGGCCATCCCGGGGGCCATACTGCTAGTCATTATCCTTATCATCGTATTGGTCGCGATTTCGGACAGGCCAGGCCATCAGGCACAATCATGTGTCCCTTATCCCGTTCAATACTACCCACCAGTACCCCCGTTTCCAGTGGTTTCCACCGATGTAATGTCCATCATGGACAGACGCCTGGCGTCCGGCGAGATCTCGATCGAGGAGTACAACAGGATGAAGAGCGAGATACTGAAACGGTGATTCGCCGACTTAATTCTTATCAACTAGGTCGACGTTCACCTACTCATGTCATTTGACTCCAGATTCTTGAAGAGGATCCGTAGGGAGTTCCCAGCAGCGGAAGCAGATCCGAAGGGCCGGAAGAGAGCATTTCTAGACAACGGCGCCGGAACGCTCGTTACAAGGCGAAGCGCAGAGGCCGAGGCGCGCGCCAGGATCGACTGGAGCGCGAACGTGGGCAACGTGTTCCTGGAATCGGTTGGCGCTGCGGATGTCATCTCGGATGGTAGGAAGGCCGTCGCGGACCTCCTCAGGGCCGAGGGACCAGAAAACATCATATCTGGCGAGTCGTGCACGAGCCTCCTGTTCAACCTGAGCTATGCTCTGAGCCGGAACCTAAAGGGCGAGGAGAACATCGTCGCCTCCGGTTACGAGCACTTCGCGAACATCAACCCGTGGGCCGAGCTCGGCGGGATGGGTATGATAAAGGAGCTCAAGTTCTCGAAGTTCAACCTTGAGACCGGCGTGTTGGACCTGGAGGACCTAGAGGGGCTGGTCAACAAGGATACAAAGGTGGTCACCGTCGCAGCCGCCTCCAACGTCCTGGGCTCGAGATCGGACCTCATCGAGATCGGGAAGATCGCTAACGAAGTGTGTGCGCTCTTCGTTGTCGACGCTGTGCATCACATTGCGCATGGTCCGACAGATGTGAAGAAGATCGGATGCGACGCGCTCGTGTTCTCAGGCTACAAGCTGTTCTCGAGGCACGGGAGCTTCATGTACATGAAGCCAGAATGGATCGAGAAGCTGCACCCTTACAAGGTGGACCCGTCTCCCAAGCACGGACCGGAGAAGTGGGAGCTGGGCACGAGGGACCAGGCGATGTTCGCAGCCGTGAAGGGCGTCATCGATTACCTGCTGTGGCTCGGCAATCCCACGGCCAAGGTCATGCCGAAGCCGGGTCCACAGAGGGCTGCGAGGCTCCGGGAGACGATGGAGCAGATCGAGGTGTACGAGAAGGAGCTCTCGAGGGTCGTGCTCGACGGCTACGGCAAGCTACCGGGCCTGAGATACATCGAAGGCCTGACTCTCTTCGGCCCGCACGAGATCCGGGCCAAGATAGGCAGGGACCCGACCTTCGCTTTCAAGCTGGATGGCTACGACGACCACGAGCTTTCGAAGGTGCTCTGGGACAAGTATGCCATCGCAATAGGAGCCGAGGACTACTATTCCAGGGTCCCTGCTCTCTACGACACCAAGACGATGGCTAGAGCCACCTTCGTGCACTACAACACGAAGGAAGAGGCCCTGAAGCTACTCAAGGCGTTGAACGAGCTCTCAGCGGCGAAGAAGAAGTGAGAAATAAGAAAAGGGAAGGGGTTTGAGCGGGTCCAAGCTACTTCTTGTTGTAGTACTTGGCCCACTCGCCCGGCTGTGAGCTCATGGTCTTCTCGTAGTTCTGCTGGACCTTCTGTCCCGGCTTCTTCTCCATCATCACGAGCACGACCACCGCGATTATCACGATGGTCATGGCCAATGCTCCTATTACGAGCAGCCCGACGGGGAAGGTCTTGGTCTGGCCGCCGATGTCCACCAGGGCATCAGCGGAGAAGGTCGGGTCGTGGACTATCATTGAACCGCCCGGATAGGATATGCCGCCTAGGACCCCGAATCCGGCGAAGACTGCACCGTTCATCGCAACTGCCCAGAACGGGACGCCGCCCATGATCTGCGCATGCAGTTGCTCCTGGTTGCCATCCACCGTCACGTTGGAAACCCATTCAAACTGGCCTATCCTGGTTCTGTCACCGCCGAATGTCAAGGTGGGTTGAGAGAGAGTCCTCGGGCTGCTGTATGTCCCTGTTCTTTCGTCCACATTGATGTTGCCCGATGCGTCCCTGCAGGTCATTGTCCCTGCCTCGTTCATCCGGGCCACCATTGTCAAGCCCATCCAGTTCGCCATTCCGGCCGGCATGTAGTTCCCGATGATTGCCCCGAACTCCATCAGCAGAGATGGGTTGCTGTTCGCGGCATCGAAGTCCCAACCTTGGATGGACTGATCCCACTTCACATGGTAGGTGATCATCTTCCCACTAACGAGGACGTCTTCAAGCCTCTGGGCATCGTAGAACCCCATCATGTTGCCCATCATGCCTCTCTGGACTGTGATCCTCCATTGGGGAAGGCTCGCGTTGTCCACTTGAATCATGTTCGCCTCCAGGTGGAAGGTCAGCGTGAGGTTGTTGAGCTTATCGTCGCCCGTCGCTCCCGTGTAGTTGTCCAAAGCCACGTACGGCAGACCGTTCGCCGTCAGGTCGAAGCTCCAGGTCTTAGAGTCGTCCGTCTCCTCATAGACCACGGGTGACTGGTCCCATGCTGTCTTCAGGTCTACCTTCTTGTAAATCGCCTCGGTGTGTGAGTAGTTGCCCGTGAAGTTGCCGTTCTGGTATATCCGGTGGCCCTGGAGCACGCCGTTGTCGTTGGAGTCGTTGAACTCGAGCATGTCATCGAGTTTCACCGCGTACAGCGTGTAGATCTTTATGGTCTGGTTCTCGACCACGAGTTTTCCCTCCCTGTCATAGACCTGCGCCATGCCCAGGTACCGGGCCTTGATTGCGACGAAGTAGACGTTGTTCACGTTCGTATCAGTACCCCAGACTATCCCGAATGCAGCATCCGTTCCGAACTTCACGAAGAAGTACTTCCCGCCGCCGAGATCAGTCATCGTTCCAGTGTCCGTGGTGAGCTGGTCGGTGAGCTTGATCGGGGCTGCCGATACTGAGCTCGGGATTGCGAAGACCCCGAGCAGCATCAGGAGCACCGCAAACACCGCGCCAGCAGCTGTCGTTGTTCTACCTATCATTCTTGTTCGCCTCCGATTGTGATTTCTATGGATGCAATAACTCGAATGGACAGTATTTGAAGCCTGACAGGCCTTTTGCAGTTGTTTTGCAGCTCTCGGGGCGGCATGATACCCTTTCCGAAAGGAGTATTAGGGCTGTCAATCGTACACGATGACGATGGCGCGTCTCGTGGTCTCTCAGAACGAGCGCTTGCTGCTACATCTCTCGGACCTCGACAGATTCAGGGATGATGCCGAAGTCCCCATGGCTGCGAGCCAGGAGGGGATCGCTCAGAGGCTTCAGATACAGGTGCACAACGCATCGAGGGCGTTGTCGTCCCTTCAGAGCGAGGGGCTGGTGACCGATAGGCTCGCTCATGTCCGCGGCGCTCCGAGGAGACGGAGAGCATACTTCTTGACTGAGAATGGCAGGCAGGTCGCTCAGGCCATTCGTGCGGATGTCTCGAAGCGGTCGGTGGTGTTGGAGCATGATGGAAAGGTTCAGGAGCTCCCGCTCGAGGAGGCTATTAGACGAGCATCCTCTCTCGCCGGGATGACCCCCAGCCTCACTGAAATGATAGATCTAGCCCGGTCGAACGATGTGCTCGTTTTGGAGAACCTGAAGAGACCGCGTGATGCTCCATCATCGTCGGAGTTCATAGTCAGGGCGCACGGAAGGCCTAGGGTGGAATCCTTCTTCGGCCGGGAGGCTGAACGAGAAACCATCTCGAACGCCCTCGCGGGAAAGGACACATGGGTCATCCTGATCTGGGGCATGCCGGGGATAGGAAAGAGCACGCTGGCGTCGAAGCTGTTCGATGAGCTGTCCGGGAAGAGATCGATGTTCTGGTACTCGTTCCGCGAATGGGACACTGAAGCGTCATTCGTCAGTGCGCTCATTGATTTCCTGACTGCTACTGGTAGGAACAACGTTGCAGCCGCCGCGAAGCGCGGTGGTCCAGTCACGGAGCTTTTCGTTCCTCTCGTGAACGACCTCTCAGGCGTTGAACTCATGCTCTTTCTGGACGATGTCCAGAAACCCATGAAGCAGTCGATGGCGATCTTCCCTGTCCTCTTGGAGGCTGCTCGGACGGCCAGGACCAGTAAGCTGTTCCTCATGTCCCGCTCGACCCCTTCGTTCTTCTCCAAGACCGATTCAGGAAACCTCGCGATCGAGCTTTCTGGCCTGGATAGGGACTCCGCATGGAAGATGGCCCAGAGCTTGAATGCCCACGACACCGTGCGCTTGATAGATGCGAGCCACGGCCATCCGCTGCTCATCAATCTGATGGCCAGAGGCACTGTCGGAGAGTCGAAGGGCGATGTTGCGAGCTTCATCGAGCGCGAAGTCTACTCGACCATCTCAGACCAGGAGCGTGGCGTCCTTGAGCTCCTCTCGATCTTCAGGCACCCAGTCCCGCTCGAGGCTATCGACAAAGTCGATTACACAGTCTTGTCTGGGCTGAGGCAGCGCGCCCTCCTGATGGAACAAGAGGACGGGATATGGACTCACGACCTTCTGAGAGAGTTCTTCTCGTCGAGGCCGACTGCGGCTGCAAAGGCGATCTTGCATCGCAGGGCAGCCACGTACTGCGAAGGTCGGCACGATATCGAGTGGAGGCTCGAGACTCTTTACCACTCCGTTGAGGCGGGCGACTGGGAATTTGCACGGTTGATATCACTATCGAACGCTCAGGAGCTCGCGAAGGAGTTCCCAGAGGAGACGCTTTCGCTCGTCTCCAGGATTCCGCGGGGCTCGAGCACTCCAAGAGATTATGCTGAATTGCTCTTTATGCGCGGCCAGCTGCAAGAGTCCCTAGGACATGCTGACCAGGCGCTCGTTGATTTCGAGGAGAGCCTTTCTCTCCTTTCGGCAGAGGGCGATGCCGACAAGAGGGCGCTCGTCCTAGAAACGGTCGCCAAGCTGCAGTCGCAGGTTGAGCGATTGTTTGAGTCTCTTTCCGCACACGAGAAAGCCCTGCGCCTCTACGAGGGATCAGGCGACAAGGAGGGGCAGGCGCGTGAGTGGATGAACATAGGCGGCGTGTATCGCAAGAGAGGGGACTACCCAAAGGCTAGGGATGCGTATTCAAAGGCCTTGTCGCTCGCTACTATGGAAGAGGACAGGCCCGCCCAGGCGGCTTGCATGAACAACCTCGCCATGCTCGATTGGGACGAGGGGAGGCTCAGGGACGCCGAGATGAGGCTCAAGGAATCGGTCAAGCTGGCCCATGCCGTAAGAGACCACGCAGGCGAGGCAAGGAGCCTGGAGAATCTGGCGGAACTGTACAGGGTGCAACTCAAGCTCGGAGACACGACGAACCTGCTGCTCGAATCATCTGAGGCCTTCAGACGAGCTGGGGAGATAGTTGAGTTCAAGAGGCTCCAGGCAGCCTGTGCGGCGTCACTGGGCGAACAGGGGAGATACTCTGAGGGCATTGCGCTCTGCTCTAGGGTCTTGGAGAGGCCGGAGTTGAAGCGTCGCAAAGGCCTTTTCCAGAAATCCCCAAGACACGACAAGGGAGACGTCGCGCTCTCTGGAACGTTAATCGACCTCATGCGCGGATCGGGAAACCTGAAAGGGGCTCAGAGGGAGCTCGCCAGGTACACTTCTATGGCGGACGAATTGGGCGATTCAAATGCTGTTGCCAAGGGGAAGTTGCTTCGAGCTCTGGTGCATGAGGATTCGGGCGACCTTGACTCTGCAGCACATTCGTTGGGCGAGGCGGAGGTTCTTCTCCGGGCGACTGGTAACAGCGAGGGCCTGATCGCGGTTCATATGAGACGGGGCACAGTGGAAGAGAAGAGAGGGAATGATCCCGAGGCCGCGAATCACTACCAAGAGGCAGCTCGCCACGCCGAAACCGTCAACAACAATTATGCGCTCGAGCTCGCGCTCGAGAATCTGGATTCTGTGAAGAAGCGACCAACTTGAGTGCAGTACCCGGATTGGTGGTAAGGTCGAGACGCCCTTGACTAGGGCGTCGACTCTTTGACTATGCGTGAGTGTGGACCGGACGAGCATTGGACTCGCTCGAGCCAGACATTTACCATTTCGGTTCAATCAAAGCGGAATTGCGCCAAGGCGTTCTCAAACCATATCTCGTTTTGCTTTCTTGAGAACAGATTCACCAATGTCGTAGGAGGCTGTCTACATGCTTTGTCGTACGGCTCTTATCCAATCGGAGAACGGTGTTCAGGCAGGCGTGGCGAGTTGAATCACCTTGGTCAACAAGTTGGGGGAATCCTGGCCGTCTCCCATTCGAATGAGTTCTAGTGCATCGAAAACCGTACCTGACCAGGGACCCGTGGTATCTGCTGAGTTATGCAGTGGATTTCTCCTCCGCCCACGCCGATATACTCGGACCTTACTCCTACGACCTCGTGGTCCGGGAAGAGGCCTCCCAAGATCTCCAAAGCCGTCCTGTCAGTAGGTTCGCCAAACGTCGGAGCAACAATCCCACCAGTCCCGATGTAGAAGTTCGTATAGCAGGGAGCGATTCTATTCCCAGCAATCTCTCTCAGCTTCGGCATCGGGAAGTCGATTATCTCAATTGAGCGCCCCCTGGCATCGCTCATCGTCTCCAATCGATCCCGGTTGTCTCTCATGATTGCATGGTTCGGGTCAGATTCATTCTCTGTCGAAGCTAGGACCACCTTGGACGGACGAACGAAGGCGGCAATCCCATCGATGTGACCGTCTATCATGGATTTGTGTATTCCTTGTCTGAGCCAGAGTACCTTTCGCACTCCGAGGAATGATC